>CAMCIP010000238.1 GCA_945874855.1 Brevundimonas vancanneytii | reverse complement strand
CCATGGCGGCATTGCCGGCGACGATTCCCTTTTCGAGCTCCGCCAGCAGGGCGTCGTCTCCGGTGAAGGCCACCTGGGCAAACCGGCAGCGCACGAAGCGGCAGTCCGCCATACCGATCGCGCCGACGATCTTGTCGCCCAGCGGCTTGAGCAGCAGGTTCCGCGGATTGGCCGCCGCGCCCATGTTGCAGCTGTCGAAGGTCGTGCCGTTCATCACCGCCATCACGGCGGGGCCCTCGATCACGCAGTCGGTGAAGGTCTTGCCGGTGATCGCCATCTCACCGGCGTTCCAGTGGTTCACGGCCAGCACGGGAAGCCAGACAGCCTCCTTCTCGAAGCTGGTGCGCGCGACCATGGCGCGGCCGGCGGCCTCGGCGGGCGACATCTGGGCGGTTTGTTCGGTCATGCTCGCAGGTCTTTCAAGGTTCAGTTCTGGCTGTCGTCGACGGTCTTGACCTGCTCGACCAGCACGTTGAGCAGTTCGTCGTTGCCCGTGATCCCGAGCGTGAGGAACCGGCAGTTGGTGAAGGTGCAGTTGCGGACCGGAATGGCGCCGATGGCCATGTCGCCCATCGGACGGAACAGCATGTTGCGCATGTCTCCGCCGGTCGGGCCGAAATTGGTCCGGTCGAAATAGACGTTCTCAAGCACCAGGATCACGGCCGGCCCCTCGATGGTGCAGTCGGTGAAGCTGCGCCCCTCGATCACCGCCCCGCCGCCAGCCTGCATACTGGCGCGGTAAAGGTCGAGGAGGCCAAACCGGCCGCCGCGGAATTCGGTCGCGCGGGGGTCCATCGCGCGGGCTGCCGTGTCCCGGGAAAGGGGCTGGTCGGTCATCAGGACAGTCCGCTTGCGGGATTGGGGGCGGCGAATGCGGAAAAGCCGTAATGGGCCAGCCACCGGGTGTCGGCGTCGAACATGGGGCGCAGGTCGGGGATGCCGTATTTCAGCATGGCCAGTCGATCCACGCCCATGCCGAAGGCAAAGCCCTGGAACTCGTCAGGGTCGATGCCGCAGTTCCGCAGCACATTGGGATGCACCATGCCGCAGCCGAGGATCTCCATCCAGCTGTCGCCCTGGTTCAGCTTCAGCTCACCACCCGAGCGGTCGCAGCGGATGTCCATCTCGGCCGAGGGTTCGGTGAAGGGGAAATGGTGCGGGCGGAAGCGGGCCTCGACGTCGTCGACCTCGAAGAAGCGGGCGACGAAGGTCTCCAGTGTCCACTTCAGGTGGCCCATGTGGACGTCGCGGTCGATGACCAGTCCCTCGACCTGATGGAACATCGGTGTGTGGGTGGCGTCGGAATCCTTCCGGAAGGTCCGGCCCGGGGCGATGATCCGGATCGGGGGTTTCTGCGCCATCATCGTCCGCACCTGCACCGGGCTGGTGTGGGTGCGCAGCACCTTGCGCTCGCCCGTCTCCGGGTCGGGCTTCAGGAAGAAGGTGTCGTGCATCTCCCGCGCCGGGTGTTTGGGCGGGAAGTTCAGGGCCGTGAAATTGTGGAAGTCGTCCTCGACGTCGGGTCCTTCCGCGACGGCGAAGCCCATGTCGGCGAACAGGGCCATCATCTCGTCCATGACCTGCATGGTCGGATGGACCGAGCCCTTGCGGCGCGGGCGGGCGGACAGGGACAGGTCGACGCGCTCTGCCAGCAGCCGCGCCTCCAGCTCGGCGGCCTCCAGCCCGGCCTTGCGGGCCGTCAGCGCCGCCTGGACCCGATCGCGCAGGCCGTTGATCCGGGGCCCCTGCTCGCGCCGCTCATCGGGGCCCAGCGCGCCCATGCCCTTGAGCAGGCCGGAGATCGACCCCGACTTGCCCAGGGCGGCCACGCGCAGGTCCTCGACGGCGGCGGCCGTTTCCGCCGCGCCGATGGCGGTGATCAGGTCGAGTTCGAGCGCGGCGAGGTCGGTCATGTCACGCTTCGTCTAGCGGGTGTGCGGAAAAGCAAAAAGCCCCCCGGGGGAACCGGAGGGCCTTTGCGGGCGAACCGGCGCGGGGCCTTACGCCAGGGCGGCGCGGACCTTGTCGGCGATGGCCTTGAAGGCGGCCTCGTCGGCGGCCATGGCGGCCAGCACCTTGCGGTCGATCTCGATGCCGGACTTCGACAGGCCGTGCATGAACTGGGAATAGGTCATGTCGTGCAGGCGGGCGGCGGCGTTGATGCGCTGGATCCACAGGGCGCGGAAGCTGCGCTTCTTCACCCGGCGGTCGCGATAGGCGTATTGCCCGGCGCGATCCACGGCGGCCTTGGCCGTGCGGATGGTGTTCTTGCGACGGCCGGAGAAGCCCTTGGCCTGCTCCAGAACCTTCTTGTGACGGGCGTGGGACGTGACGCCCCGAGTGACGCGAGCCATTTCTGTATCTCTTCGAGAAGGCCCCTATCGCTCGCGCCGCGGGCGCGCGCTGCTTGAGGGGCGATGTTTCAAACCGGGGTTAAGAGGATCGTCGATGCCGTGCGCCGATCAGGCGTAGGGCATGTAGGATTTGATCTTCTTGGCGTCGGCGTCCGACATCACCGCGGTGCCGCGGTTCTGGCGGATGTACTTGGAATTGTGGCTGATCAGGCGGTGGCGCTTGCCCGCCACGCCCGCCTTCACTTTTCCGGTGGCCGTCAGTTTGAAGCGCTTCTTGGCGCCCGACTTCGTCTTGAGTTTCGGCATTTCAACTTCCTTTGTGGGCTACCGCCCTTCGGGCGGCTTGAGCCCGCAGGGTGATCGGTGGCTGGATTTAGAACCGCCCAGGCATGCCTGTTCGCCCGGCGGTCCGGTACGCGAAGGCGCGGCTTGTACGGGAGGCGGGGCCCGAAGGCAAGGCTTGGGGTTTAGGGGGTATGGTGACGGCCTGGCGGACCGGGCTGGCGGTGATCACGCCCAGGGTCAGACTTCGGGGAACTTGACCGGTCGTGAGACCGGTGCCGGATCCGCCGCCCGGGCGGTCCTGGCCAGATCGCTGCGCCGAAAGGCCCGGCCCGCGTTCACCGCCATGACGGCGGCGGGGATCATCATCAGGGCGCCCATCAGATAGGGCCAGTCGGGGCCGAAGACGACGAAGGCGCCGCCGGCCAGGGGGGGGCCGAACACCCGCGCACTGGAGCTGGCGGCCATGTTCAGCCCGAGGCGTGAGCCCTGCCGGTCCGGCGGGCTGGCGCGGGAGATCAGCGCCGAGGCATTGGGCATGACCATGGCCATGCCGAAGGCGGTCACCGCCATCAGGGCGGGGACCAGCAGCGGCTGGTCAGGCGCCAGGCGAGACGCCGTGACCTGCAGCACCAGGCCGGCGCCGAAGATCAGGCATCCTGCCGCCATCAGACGCGCCTCGCCGAACCGGCGCGCCAGCCGACCCACCACCAGGGCCTGGCACAGGGTGGACACCAGGCCCACGACCATGAAGGCCAGGCCGACCTCGCGCGGGCCCCAGTCATACCGGGTCCCGGCCCAGAAGCCGAAGGTGGATTCCATCCCCGAGAAGCCGGCCATGTAGAGGACCGTCACCAGCAGCACCCGCGACACGACCGGGTCGCGGGTGGTCTCCCGCACGCCGCTCAGGAAGGCGGGGCGGGGCACGGAGGGGTCGGCAGGCGAGCGGCTCTCCTTCAGCAGGAGGATCACGCCCAGGGCCGCCAGGGCGCACAGGGTCGCCGCCGCGAAGAGGGGCAGCTGATAGCCCAGTCGCCCGAGGTCCTCGCGCGTGAGAATTCCGCCGAGACCGGGCCCGACGATGAACCCCATGCCGAAGGCCGCGCCGATCAGGCCCATCCGCCCCGCCCGCCGCTCGGGCGGGGTCACGTCCGCGACATAGCCCTGGACGGTCGAGACATTGCCGGCCCCGAAGCCGGTGAACAGGCGGATGGCGATCGC
>CAMCIP010000237.1 GCA_945874855.1 Brevundimonas vancanneytii | reverse complement strand
CGAAGCCACGCGAGCCGGTGTCGCGGCCCTCGAGCTCGTCGGAGGCCAGGAAGGTGACGTGGGCGCGCATGCGGTCGTCGAGCAGCGGATCCACCGACTGGGCCAGTGCGGCGGTCGACACGCCCACCAGCAGGACAGCCGACAGGCCGGCGACGAAGACGCGCTTGAACATATTGAATTCCCCAAATCTGCAGGCGTCAGCTAACATTCCGCGGCCCGCCCTGTCACGCCGCCGGGCATTACATCGCCGTCATCAAGCCAGACCCGCGGCTGACAGTCTTGCCACCATCCGGTCGCGCGCCTCCGGCAGGGGCCGGTTCATGGGATCGAAGACCGAGCGCGCCAGGAAGTGGCCCGTCAGCTCGAGGCCGGCCCCGACGTCGCCCGCGCCAAGACCCGCCTGGGCCCCCAGCAGAAAGGGCGGCAGGGGCAGCAGCCGGTCGGCGAAGGGCTCGCCCGCCGCCCGCGAGACGGCCCGACCGGTGCGGGGACTGACCCAGACCAGATCGTCGGGCTCGCCGGTGACGGCGCAGGACGACAGGTCCAGCCCGAAGCCCAACTCCTCCAGCAAACCGACTTCGAACCTCACATAGACCGCGGGCCACAGGTCCCTCAGCGACAGGGCGCCGGTCAGGGCCTCGAGGGCCAGAAACGCGCCCGGATGGGCCTCACGTTCCGGCAGGGCCGCCAGGGTCACGGCCGCGGCCGAAGACAGACCGGCAAGGGCCAGGGGATCGTCGAACAGGGCGCTGGGCCCCTCCCCCGTCGGTTCCAGGCGCGCGGACCCCAACTGGTCGGAGGTGCGGGACCGCAGGTCCGCGTCCACGCGCGCACCGGGCTGAAGGAAGGGCTTCATCCGCCGCGAGGCCCCGCCCGCGACATAGGCGGTGCGCCGGCCATGCGATCGCGTCAGCAGGTCAACGATCGCCCCCGTGTCTCCGTGGGATCGGGCGGCCAGGACGATGGCCTCATCGGTGAACTCCATCAGGGATGGTCGCTTCCCCGTATCGCCTCGACCACAGCGCGGGATCGGTCATTGGGCACGGTGAAGCTGAGCACATACTGCTCGATCTGCCAGCCGTCGGCGGTCAGGCGCAGCACGCCCGATCCGCGCAGGTCGCCATAGGCGGCATTGGTCAACTTCTCGTCGAACCAGGCCACGCAGCGGCACTCGATAGGGGCGATGGTCACCACGCGATCCCGCGGCACATAGGTCCAGCCCTGCCCTCGCCCGAAATAGGGGTCCGCATAGGCCCGAAACTGCGACAGCGGCCAGTGCTCGGTCGCATCCGTGCCGATGAAGCGGGCGTCGGCCGTGAACCGGGCAAAATAGGCCGGCCCGTCGGCCGCGCTGGCCGCCGCGTGCATCCGGTCGATCGCGGCCCCGACGGCCGCGGTCTCGGGATCCTGAGACAGAGTGGCAATGGCGAGAAGAACGACGAGGGACATGGGGCGCTCCGGCGACAAGCGCCGACCCTAGTCCCCCTCGGCGTTCTCGGGAACCGCATAGGTGAGGGCGCCTAGGGCTCCCGCCGCGTTGCACGGTCGGGAGGAACGGTCGCGGCACCTGGCCTTGACGGGTCGGCCAAAGCCGTCGGGAACGGTCGCCCAAGGGCCTCGGCCATGGCCTGCTGGCTGATCAGAAAGACCTCGGCCCGCCGGTGGAAATGGTTGGACAGGACGATCACCGTCACCCCGGCTTCCGGCTGGTGGGTCACCATGTTGCGGAACCCCGACCAGCTGCCCGTGTGATAGATCTGGGGATCGGCAAAGGCGGGTGTGACCCGGTCACCCAGACGGTTGCCGACCAGACCATAGCCCCAGTCACGCCGCGGCCGGCCACGCTCGTCCGGCGTGTCCGCCGGGGCGTGGTCGCGGATCATGTCGGCATAGCTGTCCGGCGAAAGCAGTCCGCCCCCGTGCAGGGCCCGGTTCCAGACCAGCAGGTCGTCGAGCGTGGAATAGAGGGCCCCCGCCCCGGTGATCACGCCCACATTGGCATTCGGCTGGGGCGTCAGGCCGCCGGCCAGGTCGGCATAGCCCATGACGACCGTGCCGGTGCCGTCGAAGCCGGTGTCGGCCATGCCCAGGGGCTGGAAGAAGTTGACCTGCAACCAGGTGTGGAACTCCATCCCGGCGGCGGCCTCGACCACGGCGGCCAACAGATTGTAGCCGGCATTGGAATAGCGGACCTTCGTCCCCGGCTCGAACTGCAGCCGATAGCGGCCCGACGCCGTGGTGAGGTCCTGAAGGGTCGTCGGCAGGGTGCGGCGTCGCCCCCAGTTGGCCTGGGCCATCAGGTCCGGCACGCCCGAGGTATGCGACATGAGATGCCGCAGCCGGACCGGCGCCCAGGCGTCCGGACAGGGCTGGATCCAGCGGCACAGCGGATCGTCGACCGACAGCACGCCCTCATCCTGCAGCCTCAGGATCGCCGCGGCTGTGAACTGCTTGCTGACCGACGCCAGGCGGAAGCGGGAGTCCAGCCGGATCGGCGCGCCCGTGGCGCGGTCGGCCGCACCGTAGACCTGTCGGAACAGGACCCGATCGCCGCGCGCCACCAGCACCCCGCCCGTGAACCGCCCCTGCAGGGCCTGGGCGTCCAGCGCGGCGGCGAGTCCGGGCAGGTCCTGGACGACGACCAGCGGCGGCCGTTCCGGCAGCGCGGGGGCCTCGACAGGGGCTGCCTCCCGGCTCAGCCACGCAAACAGGCCCGCTCCGCCGGCGAGAAGAAGCACAGCCGCCAACGCCGGCCCGGCCCAGCGGGCGACGGGCCTAGGCATCATAGTCGAGGCCGAACTGGGCGTAGAGGGCGCGGCTGTCCTGCCATTTCGGATCAACCTTGACGGTCAGGAACAGGTGCACCGGCCGGCCCAGGATCTCGATCAGATCCTCGCGCGACTTCTGTCCGATCCATTTCAGGGTCTGACCGCCCTTGCCCAGAACGATCGGCCGCTGGCTGTCGCGCTCGACGTAGATGGTCTGCTCGATCCGCGCCGAACCGTCAGGCTTGTCGACGAAGGCCGTCGTCTCGACTGCGGCCGAATAGGGCAGTTCCTCGTGAACCCGCAGATAGACCTTCTCGCGGGTGATCTCGGCGGCCAGCACGCGGATAGGCACGTCGGCGGCCTGATCTTCCGGATACAGCCAGTGTCCCTCGGGCATGGCGGCCGCCAGACGGGCCTTCAGGTCGTCGACGCCATCGCCGGTGGCGGCCGAGATCATGAAGACCTCGGAATAGGCACCGGTCTCGAACAGGGCGTTGGACAGGGCCAGCAGGGTGTCGCGGCGCATGCCGTCGATCTTGTTCAGCGCCAGGATGACCTTCGTCCCTGCGGCCGTCAGGGCGGCGACAATGGTCTCGGTATCCTCGGCCGAGCGCCGGTCGGCGGCCTGACCTTCCTTGCCCTCGGCGGCGATGTGCGAGGCCGCGTCGACCAGATGGACGACCACGTCGGCGTCGTCGGCCCCGCCCCAGGCCGAGGCGACCATGGCGCGGTCCAGCCGCCGACGCGGACTGAAGATGCCGGGGGTGTCGACCAGCACGATCTGCGCCTCGCCCTGCATGGCGATGCCGCGCACGGGAAAGCGTGTCGTCTGCACCTTCTGGGTGACGATGGACACCTTGGAACCGGCGAGGCGGTTGACCAGGGTGGATTTTCCGGCGTTCGGAGCGCCGATGATGGCGGCGAAGCCCGCGCGCTGCGTCGGGGTGGGCGCCTGGGGGTCGGTCAAATCACGCCTTCTCGGGACAACAGGGCGACGGCCGCCGCCTTCTCCGCCTCCTGACGCGACCGACCCTGTGCGGTCAAGGGCGCGACGCCCTGAACCGTCACCTCGACGGTGAAGGTCGGGGC
>CAMCIP010000236.1 GCA_945874855.1 Brevundimonas vancanneytii | reverse complement strand
CACACCGTCCTTGAAGCAGCGGATGGTCAGGAAGCCCTGGATCTCATTTCTGCCGCAGCGGTCGATCTTCTCATCGTCGACATGCTCATGCCAAATGTGGATGGTCTGGAGACCATCATGGCGCTGCGAAAAGCGGGGTCGAGGATTCCGATCGTCGCCATTTCCAGCGGTGGGCGCATGGACCGTTCGACCCTCTTGCGACCCGCCGTCGTGTTTGGGGCCAACATCACGCTGTCAAAGCCATTGATGCGCGACACACTCGTGTCGACGGTGGAAGCGGCCCTGACCAAAGCCATGGATCCTGCATCCTGACCGGCCGGAGGCGGTCGCAGCGCCAAAGGCTTGGCGTAGGAAGACCCCTGCGTGATCGATTTCCAACCCTTGCGGAAACGCACCCGGGTCCGCCGCTTGCGGGCCTTGTCAGACCAACTCTTCCCGGTTCCTGAGCCCCTGCCCCCAGGCTCGATCAGGCAACGGCGTCCGCAAAACCTTCGCCGCATCGGCCCGGAAGCGACAACGGCCGTGTCTGCGGATCCGGTGGATTCGGATCTTGAAGGTGCTGTAGATCGCTGAGTGGGTGGTGACGAATCTCGTGGCGGAAGCTCGGGATTGAACGACTGCCGTTGTCGCCCTCGTCGTCGGATCGGCAGGTTGGAGTTGTCCGCTCGACTGTTGTCCCGCAGCCACCCGGCCCATATCAGCGCCGTCCGCCCGGTCGCACCCTTTCCTTTCAGGAAACCGGTGTCATAGTCGGAGATGGAGCGGCCGGCAGAGCCGCAGAGGAACCACAGGGCAGGGACGACCGGAACGGCGCATGAGCGGCCGCGAGCGTCCTTCTGCGAGGGATCATCATGCGCTCAACCATCCTTCTGTTCGGCTGGCTTACGCTTCTGGTCGGGGTCGGACTGTGCGGGGCTGCCGTGGCCCAGACAGGAGGGACCCGACCAGACGGACTGCTCTTTCACATGTCGGCCGATCGCGGACCCGTCGCTGATTTCGCGGTGGGACAGGCTGAGCCGACATTCGCTGACAGGATCGTACCCAGACCGGCCGGCGGGGCCAGCGGCGGCTTCATCGAGGGGACCGACGACCAGCAGCTGGCGTGGTCGGCGCCGGGCAACATCTTTGCGCAGCGAGGCACGCTCGCCTTCGACTGGCGCGCCCGATACGCGACCGGGCCGACGCCGTTCGTCCTGTTCCGCGTCGGCTATGCCAACCACTCCAGCTGGGACATGACGTTCCTGCGCATCGACTGGAATGGCTCGGGCTTCGACGCCTTCGTCACCGACGCCAACCTCTCGCGGGTTCGCGTCAGCTACACCCTGCCCGGGACACTGGATCCCGATCGCTGGACGCATCTGGCCTTCAGCTGGGACGAAACCCAGGGCGTCGTCCTGTTCGTCGACGGCGAGAGGGTCGCAGCCAGGGCCACCGCCGCGCCCCTCGACGCCGCCCTCGATCAGTTCGGCACGGCCGCGCGTATCGTCTCTCCGATCCAGGTCCACAGCCGCTACAGCTTCACCCGCGGCTCCGACTACGACGACCTGCGGATCTATGACCACGCCCTGTCCGACGCCGACATCCGGACGATGCGAGGGCCGACAGATCGCGCGCCGACTGCGGCAGCGACCGTTGGCTGGCAGGAAGCCTGGGATCACCGCTTCGGTTTCGACCAGGGTTCGGCCCCCTATCTGGCTTACCCGGTGACCCGGATCCGGCGCGTCGAGTTCACCGATCAGCGCGACATCGCCCAGCGTCACTGGAAGGGCAACGACGGCATCCGCGAGACCACCTGGCCGGGCGTCTACAACCGGTCCAGGCTTCCGGGGCGCAGCGACTACTTCATCCTGCCCGACTGGAACGTCTATTCGATGGGCGGGCGGTCTGCGACATGGTTCCTGCCGCAGGAACCGTGGAACCAGATCGAGATCCAGGGGGCCGCCTATGGGGACGTCGCGGCGGTCGATGCCCGCATCGACGCCAGCCGGGTGATCGACGCCGCACCGCCGCGAACCCTCTTTCAACGCGAGCGAGGCGCGCAACGCACCTCCACCCGCCTCCCCGATCAGCAGGGCGGCGCGATCCGCTTCACCAACGCCGAGCCGGAAACACCCATTCAGGAGATCGGAGTCTACAACGTCACGGCGGGCACGATTCCGCAGGGCCTTGGCGACTATCGCTATGTCGTCCGCAACGCGGTCGAGCCGAACTATGTGGCCATCGACGATGTCGCCGCCTTCATCGCGGGCCGCCACCCGGCGGAAGAGCGGGACCTGGTCGTCGCCCTGCCCGCCAGCGCGCCCAGCGCCCCCCGCACCACGCTCCTGACCGGACGCAGACCGATCGCCCATGTGGTGGTGCCCATCGATTTCCGCCGGGGCCGGCCGGGCGGCCCGCTGATCCGCAATGTCCCGACCCTCAGCTTTCAGGAGGCCGGCGGCCTCGACGGCATCGTGCTGGACATCCCGGCCTTGAGCGTCACGCCCGATGACAGAGGCCTGATCTCGCTGAATCTGCGGGTCAAGGACCCGACCTGGCCGCTGCGCGACCTGCTGGACGTCAACGTCGCGGTCCGGCCCGGAGAGGCCCGCTCGGTGTTTCTCGACACCCGGGACCGCGTCCTCGACAACGACCACAGCCTGTATCTCACGGTCGCCGCCGGCGCCTCCGACTTCGGCGCCGAAAGCCTGGACGGCATGGGCGTTCGCCTGATCTTCAAGACCCGCGACGCGGCCCGCCCCCAGCACGTCGCCGACCGGCTGATGCAGATCAAGGACAGCTACGGCTTTCTGGTCGAAGAGCGCCAGATCACCCGCGACCTGGCCCTGTTCGACCGCTTCTACCGGGACCTGACCGATTTGCTGCGGATCGATCCGGACAATGTCGAGGGCCGGGCCTACTGGAGCGAGTGGAACGCGTCCCAGCCCCTGCCCGACTTCGTCCAGCCGACGCCGCCCGCCGGCGCACCGCTGTGGGCCTTCCGCCAGGTCGAGGCGCTGCGACAGGTGCGCCATTTCGTGAACTGGTGGATCGACAACCGTCAGGTCGACGGCGAATTCGGTGGCGGCATCTCGGACGACACCGACATGACCAACCAGTGGGTCGGCCCGGCCCTGATGGGCGTCGATCCGGACAAGCTGAACGCCTCGCTGAACGCCCTGGTCGAGGCCAGCTATCGCAATGACATGTGGGACGACGGCCTGAACCGCATCCAGACCGACGAACTTCACATCTACGAGGAAGGCATCAACGCCATCGCCCAGGCCGCGCTGCTGAACAGGGGCGATCCCGTCGCCGTCGAGCGCCTGATGGCGACGGCGCGCCGCTACGCCGACATCACCGCAGTAAACGCGGCGGGCCACCGGCACATCATCTCCAACAACTTCGGCGGCTCGATCTTCGCGCGAGAGACGCCCTGGGACTGGTCCAAGGGCCAGTCGCATCTGGTGCTCCACCCCGGCATGCTGCTGGTCGACTACAACGGCTCGCCCCGGCTGAGATCGCTGCTGCTGGAACTGGCCGATGGCTATCTGGCCCATGGTCGGCCGGACCAGGACGGCAACGTCACCTGGCCCGCCGACATCAACTGGACCACGGACGCCCAGCGAGGATCGGGACTTGGACCCACGGCCATGCTGCTGTGGTCCGCCTGGCGCTGGACAGATGACACCCGCTATCTCGCGCCGCTGGGCGATCCGGCGGGCGCGAACGAGTACGGCAACGTCAACAGCGACATCGGCCGCGATCTCGGCCGACCCGACCTGCACCAGAGGTACGTCAACCTGGCCGCGGCTCCGGATGCCCCGGCCGACGCTCTCACCTTCGCTGCCGCAGAGACGGGCGACCGCGAACCGCTGGAGCG
>CAMCIP010000235.1 GCA_945874855.1 Brevundimonas vancanneytii | reverse complement strand
TATTTCCTCCCGTCGCGGCTCTATACTGCTTAATTTCCATTCACCCTGATTTGCCTCAGATTTCGGCACGCCCGTTGCTGCCTTTCCTGCGCCGACTTCCCGGCACGGAAAGGAAACCTGCAATGAAACTCCTCGCTTCCACCGCTGCGATCGCCCTGTGCCTCGCGGCCTCCGCCACGGCCGCCCAGGCCCAGAGCCTGAACAACGACCAGCGCAACAACACCAACATCCGCTCGCAGCTGAACGCCACCATCCAGGACATCGGCGAGGACGTCGCCCTGACGTCCGCCTCCATCGCCAACTCCTTCACCGCCGAAGGGTCCAGCCTGGGCAGCCTCAACAACTACCAGAATTTCTGGGGCGACTCGCGGTCGGGCCTGTCGACCTCGATCTCGAACGTCACGGGCGATGTGGCGGTGACCTCGGCGGCCATCGCCAACTCGGCCAATGTCGAGGCCGACTGGGTGGGCACCATCCGCAACACCCAGCTGGCGGGCTATGATCCCACCGCCACGCTGAACGCGACCATCCAGGACGTCGGCGGCGATGTGGCCACCACCTCGGCGGCGCTGAGCAACTCGGCGACCTTCGACACCGACTTCGGCTCGCTCGGCTCGCTGCAGATCAACCGCGCCGCCGTCTATTCCGAAGTCGGCGCGACGATCCGCAACGTCAACGGCTCGGTCAATGCCACGGCCGCGGCCATCGGCAACAGCCTGACCGTCACGGGCTTCTGATCATCCCTGACTTCCCGGTGTCGTCGCGCGGCAACGCGGCGACACCACAGTCACTTTCAGGAAAACCATCATGCCTCGCTCCAGATCCGTTTTCAATACCACTGCCCTTGTGCTGGTCTGGGGCGGGGTCCTGACCTCGCCGGCCTGGGCCCAGTCGGCCCCCGTGCGCGGAGGATCCCTGGCCACCTATGAGGCCGGCTATGCCAATGGCCGCGGCATGGAGGGGCGGACGTTCGCGACCTCCAGCCGGGACCCGCGCGGCAACCGGCTGATCGTCAACGGCATCATCCGCAACGGCACCGGCAGCTATGTCGAGACCGATGGCCCCCCCGGCGCCCCGGTCGCCAGCGGGGCGGATTACTTCTCGGCCGGCGCCTCGACCTACAACAACACCGCCATCGGCAATCTGATGTCGGTCACGGTCACCGGGTCGTGGAACACGGTCATCGTCAACTCGCGCCAGACCAATACCGGCACGGTCACCGCCACGAGCGGGACCCCGCCGCGCTGACCGCCGATCGCCGACCGCCCCGCCCCCGCCCCCTTTTCCGGAGATCCGTCATGCGCCCTCGCCCCGCCTCGCTTGCCTGCACCCTCGCGGCCCTGGCCGGCCTGGCCCTGTCCGGCCCGGCGGCGGCCCAGGCCCCGCTCCAGGTCACCGGCAATGCCACCCCCTACAGCCCCGCCCTGGCCTGTCTGGCCGAGCGCAACCGCGACCTGGGCCTGACCCCGCCGCGCATGGCCGTCGGCCGCATCTCGGACCTGACCGGCCGGGTCGATTTCGACACCGGGGCGCGCGTCTCCCAGGGGGCCTCGCTGTTCGCCATCACCGCCCTGGGCCGGGCCGGGATGCCGGTGGTCGAGCGTCTGGACAACACCGTGGCCCAGATCGAGCTGGACTATGCCCAGAAGCATCTCCTGTCCGACACGCCCGAGCTGGCCGGCGAGTCCCGCGAGAATTTCCGCCCCATCTTCGCCGGCCAGGTGGCGGGGTCGGAGTATTTCATCGTCGGGGGCATCACCGAGCTGAACTACAACATCCAGTCCTCCGGCCTCGGGGCCCAGGTGGGCGAGGCGGCCCTGACCGGGCTGCGGGCGCGCGTCGGCGGCTCCAGCTATGTCCTCAACGTCGCCGTCGACCTGCGGCTGGTCGACAGCCGGTCGCAGATCGTGGTCGGCATGGTCTCCTTCCAGAAACAGCTGCTCGGCCGCGAGCTGAACCTGGGTCTCAGCGGCGGCAATGACGACCTGGGCGCGTCGGTCTCCGGCGGCACCCAGGCGGTGGAGCCCCTGCAGGCGGCGGTCCGCACCCTGGTCGAGCGGGGCATCTTCGAGCTCCTGACCGGCCTGCATGCGCCCGGCGTCTACGGCGGCTGCCTGGCCCGGGCGGAGACGGCGGCATGACCCGGCGCGCTCTCCTCGGCCTGCTCCTGTCCACCAGCCTGCTGGCCGGCTGCGCCTCGACCCGCTTCGACCCGGAGACCGGCCTCTATGCCGAGCCGGTCGGCGGGGCCCCGGCCACGGCCAATGCCACGCCGCTCACACCCGCCCTGACCTGTCTGGCCGACCAGGCCGGCGGCCGCGGCCTGCTGGCCCCCCGGCTCGCCGTCGGCGAGATCGCCGACCTGACCGGCAAGCTGGACCTGGAGACCGGCCGGCGCGTCACCCAGGGGGCCTCGCTCTTCGCCGTCACCGCCTTCGGCCGCGCCGGCGTGCCCCTGGTCGAGCGCGCCGACCAGACCGTCGCCGAGGTCGAGCGCACCTATGCCGCGGCCCAGGTCCTGTCCGACGCCCCGACCGGGGCCGGCCAGGACCCCGGCCCGGTGCGTCCGGTCAATCCCGGCCAGATCGCCGGCTCGCGCTTCTACCTCGTCGGCGGCATCACCGAGCTCAACTACAACATCGAATCCTCGGGCGGCGAGATCGGCGTCGGGGCGCTCGACCCCGAGGACCCCAAGACCCTTCTCGGCGGCTCCCGCTTCGTCATGAACGTCGCCGTCGACCTGCGTCTGGTCGACTCCATCTCCCAGGAGGTGGTCGCCATCGCCGCCTATCAGAAGCAGATCGTCGGCCGCGAGATCCGGGCCGGGGTGTTCGACATCTTCGGCGGCGTGGCGGTCGACCTCAGCGGCGGCAAGAGCGCCCTGGAGCCCCTCCAGCTCGGCGTGCGCGCCCTGATCGAGCGCGGCGTCTATGATGTGGCCGCCGAGCTCTACGGCCTGACGGACTCCGCCTGCCTGCCGCCGGCCTGGACCGCCGACACGGCCGGGGGCTACCGCCGCCTCCGCGACCTGCCGCCGCCCCTCCCGGCCGCTCCGGCCCCGGCCCCGGCCCCGGTCATGGCCGCCGCCCCGGAGCCCGTCCCGGTCGCCGCCCCGATCGCCCTCGCCCCCCCGGCCCGTACCCCGGCCACCGTCACGGCGAGCCGCCCCCGCCTCGATCCGGGCACCTGGCGCGTCAGCGGCCGCCGCGGCGACTGAGCCCTGCCGCCGTCTCTGGCGTCTCTGCCGCGCCGGACCTATCTTCCGTTCATGGCCCGTTCCCCCTCGTCGAAGAAGCCCGTCCACGTCCCCTCCGGCGGCATGGGCGAGGCCCCCGCGGCCTTTGTGCGAGACATGAAGATGCCCATGTTCGCGCCCGTGACCGGCCCCCGCCTGACGCCCGACGTCGCGCCGGGCGCCCCGGCCGACTGGGTGCCGCACCGGCCGTCGCGGCCCGATGCGCGCCGCCGCGTCCCGTTCCGGCTGAACACCCTCTATACCCCCGCCGGCGACCAGCCCGCCGCCATCGCCGAACTGGTGGCCCAGGCCGAGGCCGGCGAGCGGGATCAGGTGCTGCTGGGCGTCACCGGTTCGGGCAAGACCTTCACCATGGCCAAGGTCATCGAACAGACCCAGCGCCCGGCCCTGATCCTCGCCCCCAACAAGACCCTGGCGGCCCAGCTCTACAGCGAGTTCAAGAGCTTCTTCCCGGACAATGCGGTCGAGTATTTCGTCAGCTACTACGACTACTACCAGCCCGAGGCCTATGTCCCGCGCACCGACACCTATATCGAGAAGGACAGCTCGATAAACGAGCAGATCGACCGGATGCGCCACTCGGCCACCCGGGCGATCCTGGAGCGCGAGGACGTCATCGTCGT
>CAMCIP010000234.1 GCA_945874855.1 Brevundimonas vancanneytii | reverse complement strand
GACAGGGAAAGACCGCCGGTGGAGGGTTCCACCGGCGGCCTCCGTCACGTCGCCGATCGACAGGGGGGCTGAAAAGAGCGGCGACGCGATTCCTCAGCGACCGCTGCAGACCCGTTCGCTGCGGGTCACGGTGCGGCCCCAGGCGTCCCGCTCGCGGATACGGACCACGCGGCAGTCTGCGACGCTGTAGCCGTCGTCGTCGCGGGCATAGGGGTCCCGGCCGTAGCCGCCGCGCCGGTCGTCGGAGGAGCGGTCGTCGGAGTAGCGGTCGTCGTAGCCGTAGCCGCCATAGTCCCGGCCGTAGCGGTCATCGTAGGCATGGCGATCGTCACGGGCCCTGCCGTCGCCGTAACCCTGCTGCCCGTAGCCTTGATCATGGCCCGTGCAGGCCGGGCTCTGTGAGCTGCTGCCGACGCCGGCCCCGAGGAAGGCGCCGACCACACCGCCGAGCAGGCTGCCCTCGGTGCGGCGACCGCGGGCCGCGATCTGGGAGCCGGCCACGGCGCCGATGGCCGCGCCGAAGGTGGCCCCGGCGGCCTGACGCTGGCGACGGTCGGAGTCGCAATAGCTGACCGGGGCGCGGTGATCCTGGGCGTAGCCATAGCCGCCGCCATAGGGGTCATAGCTCTGGGCCATGACGGGGGCGGCGACAGCGAGGAGGCCGGCGGCGGCGGCCGTGACGGCGGCGAGGCGGGCGAGGGGACGAGCCATGGGGGGTCTCCGGAAGGGGAGGGCGATGACGCCCTGAACCATCCTTTTGAGCCGGTGTGCCTGAACGCGTGTTGAGTGCGCCGTTCATCTTCGTTCAGGTTTCGCTGCTTGCGCCGTGCCGGGCGGCCGGTCAGAAGCGCCGGATGCGGATGCGGCTGACGATCGACAGGATGGCCGGACAGGGCGACGGCGTCGCCGCCGGTCCTGACGGCCCGGTCTTCGTGGCCCATGTCCTGCCCGGAGAGAGGGTCGAGGCCGAGGTGGCCGAGGGACGGGGTGAGGTCCTTGAGATCGCCGAGGCCAGCCCGGACCGGGTCACGCCGCCCTGCGTCCATTTCGCCGACTGCGGCGGCTGCGCCCTGCAACACTGGGCCGGGGCGCCCTGTCTGGACTGGAAGCGGGCGCAGGTGGTGCGTGCCATGGCACGCGAGGGCGTCGAGGCTGAGGTCGCACCGACGGTGGCCACGCCGCCGGGCGTGCGGCGACGCCTCAGCCTGCATGCCCGGCGCGGACCCGACGGACAGGTCGCGCTGGGCTTCAAGGCCCGCAAGTCCTGGCGGCTGGTGGAGATCCGCCAGTGCGTCATCGCCGATCCGCGGCTGGTGGCCGCCCTGCCGGGACTGCGCGGGCTGGCCGCGACCCTGTTCGAGCATCCGAAGTCCGCGCCGACCCTGCATGTGACCCTGACCGACACGGGGCTGGACGTCGAGGTGTCGGGGGTGGAACGGCGCAGCGGAGGTCTGTCGGGCGACGGCCGTGCGCGGGCCATCGCGGCGGCGGTCCGGGCGGACCTGGCGCGCCTGAGCCTCGCGGGCGAGGTGCTGGTGATGCAGCGCGCGCCGGTCGTCACCTTCGGCAAGGCGACCGTTGCCCTGCCGCCCGGCGGCTTCCTGCAGGCCTCGCCGCCGGCCGAGGCGGCCATGTCGGCGCTTGTGCTGGAGGCCACGGCCGGGGCGAAGCGGATCGCGGACCTGTTCTGCGGTGCGGGGACCTTCACCTTTCCCCTGGCCGGGATCGCGCCGGTGACGGCGGCCGATTCATCCGTGGCGGCGATCGAGGCGCTGAAGCGGGGCGTCGGCACGGCGCAGGGGCTCAAACCCATCCGCGCCGAGGCGCGCGACCTGTTCCGCCGCCCCCTGTCGCCCTTCGACCTGAAGGGCTGCGACGCCCTCGTGCTGGATCCGCCGCGGGCCGGGGCGGCGGACCAGGTGGCCCAGATCGGCGGCACGGAGGCGACGACTGTGGCCTATGTCTCGTGCAACCCCGCCACCTTCGCCCGCGACGCGGCGGTCCTGATCGCCGCCGGCTTCCGGCTGGAGATGGTCACGCCGATCGACCAGTTCCTGTGGTCGGGCCACATCGAGCTGGTCGGGGTGTTCCGGCGGTAGGAGCGCGGTGAGAGACCCTCATTCTTCAGGCCGCATCGAACAGGTCGCCCTGGGGTCGAAACTCCGGCGGCACGCGGAACTGGCTGACGTCGAGGTCATGGCGGGGGGCGATGAGGCCGTAGCGCTTGGTCGCGGCCCTGAAGCGGGCCCCGATCAGGTCGGCGACCGGGCCGGTGCCCTTCATGCGCTGTGACCAGTCGGGGTCATAGTCGCGGCCGCCGCGGGTCTGGCGGATCAGGGACATGACCCGGGCGGCGCGGTCCGGCCGGGCGTCGGCCAGCCATTCGCGGAACAGGTCCTTGATCTCCAGAGGCAGGCGCAGGGTCACATACATGGCCGAGGTCGCGCCGGCCCGGGCCGCGGCCTGGAGCACCGCCTCCAGCTCATGGTCATTGAGGCCCGGGATGACGGGGGCGAAGCCGACGCCGACCGGCACGCCGGCGCCCGCCAGACGCGAGATGGCCTCCAGCCGCTTTTCCGGCGTTGAGGCACGCGGCTCCATGGCCCGGGCGAGCGTCCGATCCAGCGTCGTGATGGAGACAAAGGCGGAGGCCAGCCGGGCGCGCGCCATCTCGCCCAGGATGTCCGTGTCGCGGGCAATCAGGACGGACTTGGTGATGATGCTGAACGGGTGCCGGAATTTCTGCAGCACCTCGAGGATGGCGCGGGTCGACTTCAGCTCCCGCTCGACCGGCTGATAGGGATCGGTATTGCCGCCTATGTGGAGGCGTTTGCAGACGTAGCGGGGGGCGCTGAGCTCGCGTTCCAGCAGACGCGCGGCCTCGGGCTTCCAGAACAGCCGGCTCTCGAAATCCAGACCCGGGGATAGGCCCATGAAGGCATGGGACGGACGGGCGTAGCAGTAGACGCAGCCATGTTCGCAGCCCTTGTAGGGGTTGATGGAGCGGTCAAAGCCCACGTCGGGGCTCTGGTTGCGGGCGATGATCGTGCGGGCCCGCTCGGGCGTGAGGGTGGTGCGAAGGGGCGCGGCGCCCGCATCGTCCTCGGTCCAGCCGTCGTCGAAGTCCTCGACGCGCTCAGGTTCGAATCGTCCCGACGCATTCGATCGCGCGCCCCGGCCTTTCTTCAGTTGAGCCATGGCTGAAGCATAGCACCCCAGAAGAACAAAGCAAGAACGATAGGCGTGCCCATACCGCCTGCCGGCTGGCGACCGCACGAAGGAGGGAAGCCGGGAACGGGCGCACCGGAGAACGGGGGTGGTGCGGATGAGAGGACTCGAACCTCCACGCCTTGCGGCGCTGGAACCTAAATCCAGTGCGTCTACCAGTTCCGCCACATCCGCATGGGCTCCGCGCGTTCTCTAGCCGATGGGCCCGGATGTGCAATGGGCGGACTCTGGCCCGTGCGACGGAACCGCCCGCAACAGACGTCGCCAATGAAAATGGCCCGGGTCGTGTGACCCGGGCCTTTCTCTCGAGATCTGACCCGGAGGATCAGTCCTTCTTGTTGTCGACGTCTCCGCCGAGGGCAGCGGCGGGGGAGGACAGGGTGTTCTCCTCGGTGATGTCGATGCCCTTGGCCAGTTTGGAGTGCCAGAAGCCGTAGAGGGCGTAGATCACCGCACCCACGGCCGCGTAGACCCCGAGGATGGTGAGCGGCAGCGGATTGCCGTTCTGGAAATTCTGGATCATCGGGGCGAAGTTGAAGCCCGCCAGCGCCAGACAGGCCAGGATGCCCAGCCCCGCGGTGACGACGCCACCCGGCACCTTGAACGGGCGCGGCATGTCCGGGTGCTTGATCCGCAGGAAGATCACGCTCAGGCACACGAT
>CAMCIP010000233.1 GCA_945874855.1 Brevundimonas vancanneytii | reverse complement strand
CCCATCCTGCCCGAGCCCTCATCGCCCCAGGCGCTCTGAGCGGAAGCCGGTGTCGTGGACGCCGGGATTGGGTGTTTTGGGTCCTGGTCGGGGTGAGAAGCGGACGCTTCTGACGGCTGCTATGGGTGGAAAGCGGACCGCAGGCAGCCCATGATCGACCGGCTCGTCTCCTCCCCGTCGCCGCCTGGCGATGGGGAGGGGGACCGCGAAGCGGTGGAGGGGCTCTTGAGGCCCGCATCCCGTCTGAGGTGAAGACCCCCTCCGTCACGGCGCGAGCGCGCCGCGCCACCTCCCCATCGCCCAGTGGCGACGGGGAGGAGACTCAGTGGCTGTCAGCGATCGGTCGGGAGCCGACGTCGACAAGGGGCCGGACAATGGAACTTGAGCGGCCGACGCGCGCCCCTCCTCCACCCGCAAGGGGAGAAGGAAGTTGGGGTGGGGGTTTGGCTCAGTGCCGGAAGACGCGGACGCCGGTGAAGGCCATGGCGACGCCCTTGTCGTCGGCGGCGGCGATGACCTCGGCGTCGCGGAGCGAGCCGCCGGGCTGGATCACGGCGGTGGCACCCGCCGCGACGGCCTCCAGCAGGCCGTCGGCGAAGGGGAAGAAGGCTTCCGAGGCGCAGGCGGAGCCCTGGGCCAGGGAGGCGGGCAGGCCCAGCGCCTGTCCGGCCTCGGCGGCGCGCAGGGAGGCGATGCGGGCGGAGTCGCGGCGGTTCATCTGGCCGGCGCCGATGCCGGCGGTGCGGCCGTCCTTGGCATAGACGATCGCGTTCGACTTCACGTGCTTGGCCACGGTGAAGGCGAACAGCATGTCCTCGATCTCCTGCGGCGTCGGTTGGCGCTGCGTCACGATCTTCAGGTCGGCGGCGGTGATGCGGGCGACGTCGCGCGACTGGACGAGGAGGCCGCCGGCCACGCTGCGGAAGACCTCGCCCGGGGCCAGGGGGTCGGGCAGGCCGTCGGTGAGCAGCAGGCGCAGGTTCTTCTTGCCGGCGAAGACGACCCGGGCACCCTCGTCCGCGCCGGGGGCGATGACGACCTCGGTGAAGATCTCGACGATCCTTTCGGCGTCGGCCGCGGTCAGGGGGCGGTTGACGGCGATGACGCCGCCGAAGGCCGAGACGGGGTCACACTCCAGCGCCCGGCGGTAGGCTTCGGTCAGGTCGGTGCCCACGGCCACGCCGCAGGGGTTGGCGTGTTTGACGATGACGCAGGCCGGGGCGGCGAACTCGGCCACCAGTTCGTAGGCCGCGTCGGCGTCGGCGATGTTGTTGTAGCCCAGCTCCTTGCCCTGCAGCTGGCGGGCATTGGCCACGCCGGGGCGGGCTTCGGCGGTGCGGTAGAAGGCGCCGGCCTGATGCGGGTTCTCGCCATAGCGCAGGGTCTGGGCGAGCGTGCCGGACAGGGTCTTGCGGGCGGGCGCGGCGTCGCCGACCTGATCCGCGAACCAGCCGGAGACGGCGGCGTCATAGGCGGCGGTGCGGGCGAAGGCGCGGGCGGCGAGACGCTTGCGCAGGTCCAGGGAGGTGGCGCCGTCGGCGGACAGGGCCGCCAGAACCTGCTCCAGACCCCCGGCGTCGACCACCACGGCGACATGGCCGTGGTTCTTGGCGGCCGAGCGGATCATGGCGGGCCCGCCGATGTCGACATTCTCGATCGCCGCCTCGAAGCCGGCGCCTGAAGCAACGGTTGATTCGAAGGGGTAGAGGTCGATCCAGACCAGGTCGATCGGGCCGATGCCGTGTTCGGCCATGGCGGCGGCATGGGCCGGGGCGTTGCGCACGCCCAAGAGGCCGCCGTGGACCACGGGATGCAGGGTCTTGACCCGGCCGTCCATCATTTCCGGGAAGCCGGTCAGCTCGGCCACGTCCCGGACCGGCAGGCCGAAGCCCGCGATCGCCGCGCGCGTGCCGCCGGTCGAGACCAGCTCCACCCCCAGCCCGTGCAGGGCCCGCGCCGCCGCCTCCAGCCCCGTCTTGTCGGACAGGGAGATCAGGGCGCGCGCCGGCGCGACCCGGTCGGGCGCGGGCGGAAAGTCGGGAGCGGCGGGCATGGGCGGTCTCGGCGAAGCGGGGGGGCGGTGGTTCGGCGGAGTAGCAGAGGCCGGCGTTGACGTCTCCTCCCCGTTCCGCAGGCGCGGACGGGGAGGAGACTTAGCCTAAACCGGATCGCCCACCCCGCCGGCGGGGCTGAGTTTCCAGCGGATCTTGGTCTCGGCGTCGGTGCGGGCGGAGCCGCGGACGACGATCTGGAGGGAGCGGCGGGTCAGGCCGCCGTCGACGTGGACGGAGGGCTCGATGGCGACGTCGGGGCCGTCAGTGCGGAACCACCAGCCGCGGCTGGACTGGCCGCGCAGCAGGATGGAGCGCCGGTCACGGGCCAGGGAGGCCTGGGCGCCCGGCTCCAGATGGAAGCGGATGGCATAGGGGGCGGCGATCTGGCGGATGCCCTCGGGGCGGGTCGCGGGGGGGTGAAGCCGCTCCTCGGCGCGCAACTCGTCCATGCGCTGGTCCAGATAGAGGCGCCGCTGGTGCGTCAGGCCGTAGAGGGGGACCCAGCCGTCGTGCTCGATCTCCAGCCAGACGGCGCCATCGCCGTCGCGGCGTTCGGTGCGCACGGCCCAGGGCCGGCCGGACAGGCGGGGGCCGAGCGCCTCGGCCCGCCAGCCGGACAGGGGCTGGCCCAGGGAGGTCTCGCCCAGCGTCAGGGTGGAGTGGCCCGGCGTCAGCCGCAGGCCCTGACGGTCCGAGGCCAGCGGGGTCCAGCCGCAGCCGGTGATCAGCCGGTCCTTGCCGCAGCAGATCTCGAGCGCCAGGGGCTGGGCGCAGGCGTCGACCCCCCAGGCCCCGTGGGGGGCGGCGGCGACGTCGGCGAGGACCGTCAGCAGGGGGCTGTGGATGCGGGCGAAACCGCCGACGGCGACCCCGGGCTCGGGCGGGCCCCCGGCGAGGGCCAGGGCGGCGGCGACGGTCGGGGGCCGCGACGGCCCGCCGCCATGGAAGGAGCCCAGCCGGCCATCCGGCAGGGACAGGGTCCGCACCGCCCCCGCCAGCCGGCCGATGGCCACCACGACCGACTCCGGCAGGGGTTCGGCGGCCAGGGACAGGGCGTCGGCGAGGGTCAACAGGTCGAGCAGCAGCTCCAGCGCGGCCTCGGGGCTGCGCGCGGCGTGGCCGCCGTCGGCGCCGACGGTCTCGGCGAGGGCGCGCGGCAGGCGGCTGAGCGCCCGGCGGCGCAGGGCGGGCCCGACCGGCCCGGCGAGGATGCCGCCGGCCAGGGCCACGGCGATCAGCCGCTCCGCCCGGCCGGCGACGGGATCGGGCGGACGCAGGGCCTGGCGCGCCTGCCGGGCCAGACAGGCGGTCAGGGCCTCGCGCTGGCTGTCCGTGGCCACGGCGGCCAGATGGTCGGCGGCGCAGGCGAGGTTGAACAGGCGCCTGGCCAGCCGGTCGGGGTCCCAGACGAAGGGCGACCAGCGGCGGAACAGGGCGTCCCAGAGCAGGACCAGCCGGACCGCCTCGCGGGACCCGCGCTCACCCTCGGCAACCAGATGGGGCAGCCAGGAAAAGGCGTGGAGCCGGGCGGCGAAAGGCCGGGACGGGCTGGGCCGGTTCCAGGGATCCTCGGGCGCCGCCGCCTCCATGGCCGCCCCGGCCAGGACCCAGCGCCCCTCCAGAATGGCGCGGCCGATCTCGGGGTCGACCGGACGGGGGTCGCGGGGGGCGCCGGCCGCGGCCTCGACCTTGCGGCCGGACAGGGTCAGCCCGTAGCCGGGCAGGCCATAGAGCTCGATCCACAGTTGACGGGTCAGCATCCGCCCGGCCAGGGCCGGCCACAGCTCGGGGCCGCCGCCGGGGCCCGCGCTCCGGACCGGGGTGCGCATGGGCGCGCCGCGCAGGCCGGGGATGTCGGGTGT
>CAMCIP010000232.1 GCA_945874855.1 Brevundimonas vancanneytii | reverse complement strand
GGCCAGTTCGATCAGGACGAGGCCCGAGCCGTCCGGCTTGACGTCGAAGACGGCCAGGTCGGTGATGATCCGGCTGACCACCCCCGTCCCGGTCAGAGGCAGGGTGCAACGCTTCAGCACCTTGGACTGACCATGTTTGTTGGCGTGATCCATGACGACGACCACGCGCTTGACGCCGGCGACCAGATCCATGGCCCCGCCCATGCCCTTCACCAGCTTGCCCGGGATCATCCAGTTGGCGATGTCGCCGTTCTCGGCCACCTCCATGGCGCCCAGGATGGACAGGTTGATGTGGCCTCCGCGGATCATGGCAAAGCTGTCGGAAGAGCTGAAATAGCTGCTCTCCGGGATCTCGGTGATGGTTTGCTTGCCGGCATTGATCAGATCGGCATCGACCTCGTCCTCATAGGGGAAGGGGCCCATGCCCAGCATGCCGTTCTCGGACTGCAGGGTGACCTCGATCCCCACCGGGATGTGGTTGGCCACCAGCGTCGGAATGCCGATGCCGAGGTTGACGTAGAAGCCGTCCTGAAGCTCGCGGGCGGCGCGGGCGGCGAGTTGGTCGCGGGTGCGGGGCATGGTCAGCCTTGTGTTGTCGCAGGAGTGTCAGCCGCGACAGCAGGAGCCGCCGGACGCCCGCCGCGCACCGCGTCCTCGATGTCATCGCTGAGCGAGCAGGTGTTCAGCATGATGATGAACAGCAAGATCAGGCCCCAGGTCATCTTGGACTCGATCTTCTTCAGAAGCTCGTGGTTGCGGTCTTCTTCCATCACGCATCCTCCTGCTGTCGCACCGTCCGCTGTTCGATGCGCTTTTCGAATGTGCCCAGGATCAGGCGATCGACATAGATGCCCGGCGTGTGGATATGGTCGGGGTCCAGGGTGCCGGTGGGGACGATATGCTCCACCTCCACGACCGTGACCTTCCCGGCCGTGGCCATCATCGGGTTGAAGTTGCGCGCGGTCTTGCGGAAGACGAGGTTGCCCGCCGCATCGGCCTTCCAGGCCTTGACGATGGACAGGTCGGCGACCAGGCCCCGCTCCATGATGTAGTCGCGGCCGTCGAACGTCCTGACCTCCTTGCCCTCGGCCACCTGGGTGCCGACGCCGGTGGCCACGAAGAAGGCCGGGATTCCGGCGCCGCCTGCGCGGATGCGCTCGGCCAGGGTGCCCTGCGGGTTGAACTCCAGCTGCAGCTCGCCGGCCAGGTACTGGCGCTCGAACTCCTTGTTCTCGCCGACGTAGGACGAGATCATCTTCGCGATCTGGCGGGTCTCCAGAAGCTGGCCGAGGCCGAAGCCGTCGACGCCGGCGTTGTTGGAAATGACCGTCAGACCCTTGGCCCCGCTGTCGCGCAGCGCCGCGATCAGGTTCTCGGGAATGCCGCACAGGCCGAAGCCGCCGGACATCACGGTCATGCCGTCGAAGGTCAGGCCCTCCAGCGCGGCGGCCGCGTCGGGGAAGATTTTCCGCATGCGTTTCCTCGTGCGTTTCATCGCCTGATGAATATCGGCGCGCCTGTCCCGTCTCTACGGCGGGGGCGGCGGGGGGGCAAGGGCGTCGCCCATCCACTCTGGCCGCTCGACCTGCAGAGGCCGCCCATCTGCAGTCAGCGGCCCGGCAATCCTGTCCAGCCGCATCAGGCCTATGGCCGTTCCGTTCCGGCCGGTCAGAACCTCGCCGGCGCGGAGATCACCCGCCAGCACCTCTGTGCCCGGCGGGGGCAGGGGGCCGTCGAAGGCCAGGGGCAGCATGCGGGTCTTCAGCGTGCCCCGCCGCTTCATCCGTGAGGTCGTCTCCTGGCCGATGAAGCAGCCCTTGCTGAAGTCGATGCCGTTGAGCAGGTCGAAATTGGCCTCGATCGGATAGGTCCGGTCAATGCCGCAGTCGGCGTCCGGATCGGGCACGCCGCGGGCCAGCCGGTGGTCGGTCCAGTCGTCGATCGTGGCGTTGGCACTGGCCTCGCCCAGCCGGCGGCCGCCAAGGGCCGCGAGACGGGGGTCGGGGGTGAATCCTGCCACCGGTGCCCCCCACGCCGCCCAGACCGGCGTGTCCTCGGCGGTGATCGCGACCTGTGCCCGGAGTCGGTGCATGGTCAGACGGGTGATCAGGGCGTCGCGGCGCGCCGCCGCCACGTCCAGCCGCACGCCGTCGTCATTGCCCCAGAGAAACAGGTCGAACAGCAGCCGCCCGGGCGGCGACAACAGGGCCCCGAACCGGACCTGGCCGGGTTCGAGGCTCAATGTGTCCTGGCTCAGCAGCCCGTGCAGGAAGGTGCGCGCGTCTGGCCCCGTCACGGCGACGACGGCGCGGTCGGGCAGGGGGGCGATGCGGACGGTCATGCCGCCCAGATAGGCCTTGCCGCAGCGCCGCGAAACGCCCCATTCACACTGAGAGCGCGGCGAGAATCCGTATACGGTCCAACCATGCAGGATGCCTTCCCGATCCTCTATGTCGCCGAGGCCGATCCAACGCTTGCCGTCCTGTCCAGCGGCGTGCTGTTTCATCTCGCCCAGGCCGTGCCGAGCGCCCGCATCACCGTGGTCGGGTCGCCAGCCTCGGCACCCCTGTTCGCCGATCTGCCGGGGCTGGAACGCCTGCTGGTGCTGGAACGCGAGCGACGCCTGGAATGGCTGAGACTTTGGGCCCAGGTGCGCGACCGGCGATGGGGCCTGGTCGTGGACATGCGCGGCACCACACTGTCGGCCCGGCTGAAGCGCCGTCGTCGCGCGGTGCGCCTCGCCCCCGAGCCCGGCGAGCATGCCGTCCAGACCGCCGCCCGCACGCTGCAACTGGATGAGACGCCGCGGCCCCGGCTGGCCTTCGGGCCCGAAACCCTGGCCGCCGCCGATGCCCTGATCGGACCCGGCGAGGGGCCGATCCTCGCCGTCGCGCCCGGGGCGGAGTGGATCGGCAAGGTCTGGCCGGCCGAACGGTTCGCCAAGGTGGCGTCGCGCCTGCTGCAACCCGGTGGGCCGATGGACGGCGGGCGGCTGATGATCGTGGGCGACGATGTGGACCGCGACGGGCTGCAGGCGGTCCGGATGGCCTCCACGGCCAGACGGACGATCGCGGTGCTGGATCGCCTGACGCCGCTGCAGACTGCGGCAGCCCTGTCCCGGGCGGACCTCTACCTTGGCAATGACTCACTTTGGACCCAGCTGGCGGTGGCCGCGGGGACGCCGACGGTGGCCCTGTTCGGACCGTCGGACGACACCGTTCGCGGCCCCTGGGGCGAGGTGACCGTGCGCGGTCCGCGCACGATCGAGGAGTACCGTACCATCGACCCCCGTCTCGACCAGGCGATCCAGCACCTGATGGACCTGCCGGCAGATCGCGTGTTCAAGTCGGCGGTGAAGCGGCTGGAGCGAGGACGATGACCCTGACCTTTGATCTGATCGTCCGCGGCGGCGAGGTGGCCAATCATGCCGGGCGGGGCATGGCCGACGTCGGCGTGCGCGACGGGCGGATCGCCTTTGTCGGCGATCTGTCGCAGGCTTCGGCGGGTGAGGTGGTCGACGCGACCGGCCTGACCGTTCTGCCCGGCGTCATCGATACCCAGGTCCATTTCCGCGAGCCGGGCCTTGAGTGGAAAGAAGACCTGGAGACCGGCAGCCGGGCCGCGGCCCTGGGCGGCGTCGTCGCCGTGTTCGAGATGCCGAACACCAATCCCAACACCACCGACCCGGATACCCTGGCCGACAAGCTGGCGCGGGCGCGTGACCGGATGTGGACGGACCATGCCTTCTATGTCGGCGGCACCCATGCCAACGCCGACCATTTGAACGAACTGGAGCGCCTGCCCGGCTGTTGCGGGGTCAAGGTCTTCATGGGCGCCTCCACCGGCGACCTGCTGATCGCCGACGATGACGGGGTGCGGCAGGTGCTGTCCAATGTGCGACGCCGCGCGACCTTCCATTC
>CAMCIP010000231.1 GCA_945874855.1 Brevundimonas vancanneytii | reverse complement strand
GACAAGGTCGACGCCGGTCCCACCAACAACTGGTCCGATCCGGTCGAGATGCGCGCCCGTCTGAACGGTCTGTTCGACGGCTGCATGGCCGGCCGCACCCTGTATGTCGTGCCCTTCTCCATGGGCCCGCTGGGCTCGGAGTTGAGCGCCCTCGGCGTCGAGATCACCGACAGCGGCTATGTCGCCATCTCGATGGGTATCATGACCCGGATGGGTCAGTCGGTACTGGACCTGATGGGCGAGGACGGCGTGTTTGTGCCGGCTGTCCACACCCTCGGCGCGCCATTGGCCGAGGGCCAGGCGGACGTGCCGTGGCCCTGCAATGAGGACAAGTGGATCGTCCACTATCCCGAAACCCGCGAAATCTGGTCCTACGGATCGGGCTATGGCGGCAATGCCCTGCTGGGCAAGAAATGCTACGCCCTGCGCATCGCCTCGGTCATGGCCCGCGACGAGGGCTGGCTGGCCGAGCATATGCTGATCCTCAAGCTGACCGATCCGAAGGGCCGCGCCAAATATGTCGCCGCCGCCTTCCCCTCGGCCTGCGGCAAGACCAACCTGGCCATGCTCCAGCCCAGCCTGGCGGGCTGGACCGCCGAGACGGTCGGCGACGACATTGCCTGGATGCGCTTCGGCGATGACGGCCGCCTGTACGCCGTGAACCCCGAGGCCGGCTTCTTCGGCGTCGCCCCCGGCACCAGCCGCAACACCAATCAGAACGCGCTCGACACCCTGGCCACCAATACGGTCTTCACCAATGTGGCCCTGACCGCCGACGGCGACGTCTGGTGGGAAGGTCTGACGAGGGAGGCCCCCGAGGGCCTGACCAACTGGAAGGGCGAGCCGCACGACCCCGCCTCGGGCCAGCCGGCCGCCCATCCCAATGCCCGTTTCGCCGCTCCGGCCGACCAGTGCCCGACCATCGCACCGGAGTGGGAGGATCCCCGCGGCGTGCCGATCGACGCCATCCTGTTCGGCGGCCGTCGCGCCTCGGCCGTGCCGCTGGTGACTGAGGCCTTCGACTGGGAACACGGCGTCTTCATGGGCTCGACCGTGGCCTCGGAAGGCACGGCCGCGGCCGAGAACAAGGTCGGCGAGCTGCGCCGCGATCCCTTCGCCATGCTGCCCTTCTGCGGCTACAACATGGGCGACTATTTCGCCCACTGGCTGTCGATGGCGTCCCGGACCGACGCCGCGAAGCTGCCGGGGCTGTATTTCGTCAACTGGTTCCGCAAGGGCCCGGACGGCAAGTTCGTCTGGCCCGGCTTCGGCGACAATGCCCGCGTCCTCAAGTGGATCGCCGAGCGCCTGGACGGCCAGGCCGAGGCGATCGACACCCCGGTCGGCCGCGTGCCCACGCGTCGGTCGCTGGACCTGTCAGGCCTCCACCTGACCGAGGCCGACCTGTCGGTGTTGCTGGACGTCGACGCCGACGTCTGGGCCGAAGAGGCCGCGCTGATCCCGGAGTTCTTCGCGCAGTTCGGCGACCGCCTGCCGCCCGCCCTGTGGGACCAGCACGCCGCCCTGACCGCCCGTCTGGCCCACCGCCGCGCCGCCGCGGTGGCCGCGGAGTAGACTGCGGTCGTCATCCGGGCCGACCCTCCAGCTGTCGTCATCCCGGAGTCCGCGCCTATCCCGGCTCGTGGCCGGGATGACGGCCGAGCGGGCGGGAAGGCCCCCGGGCCTTGCAATCCGTGCGGGCCCGATCGATCTGACCTCCGTGACTTCTCAAGACGTGATCGTGGTCGGCGCGGGCGTGCTGGGGCTGGCCTGTGCGGCCGAGCTGGCGGCCCAGGGGCTGTCCGTGACCGTCGTCGACCCCGGCGGCCCCAATGCGTCCGCGATCGCCGCCGGCATGCTCGCCCCGGCGATGGAGTCCCTGACCGAGGACCTGCCGCCCCGCACCGTCGCCCTGTTGAAGGCGGCCCGCGCCCTGTGGCCTGACTTCGCCGCCCGGCACGGCCTGACCCTGATGGAGGACGGTGCCGAATGGCGGGGCCCCGACGCGGAGGCGGCGCTGACCCGATTGAAGGCCCTCGGCTTCGCCGCCGAGCTGCGGCCCGGCGGGGTCTTCACACCGGAGGATGCCCGCATCGACCCGGAGGCGGCCCTTTCCGTCCTTGCCGGGCCCGCAGGTCGTCATCTGTCCCGGGCGACCGCCGTCGGCCGCGACCACGGGCGGTGGACGGTGGCCACCGACACGGACGTCCTGACCGCCGACCATCTGATCCTCGCCACCGGTGTGGCCGAAGCCCTGACCGGCCTGCCGCCCGCCGTCGCCGCCCTGGTCCGCGCCATCACCCCGATCCGCGGCCAGATCGCCGGGCTGGACGGGGACGCCCCCGCCCATGTCTCGCGCACGCCCCATGGTTATGCGGTGCCGGATGCCCGCGGCGGCGTGCGGATCGGCTCCGGCATGGAGGCGGGTCGTCGCGACCTGACGCCCGACCTGGCCGCCGCCCGCGTCCAGGTCGCCGCCGTCTGCGCCGCCCTCAGACTGACGCCCTCCGCGCCCCGGGTTCGCGTCGGCGTACGCGGCGCGGTGGTCGACGGACTGCCGCTGGCGGGGCCCCTTGACGGCCTGCAGCTGGCGCTGGCCCCCCGCCGCAACGGCTGGCTGCTGGCGCCCCTTGTGGCCCGGGTTGTGACCGACGCCGTCCTCGGTCGGCCGCCCGGCATGTGGGCGGCCGACCTGGATCCGATCCGGCTCAGTCCTGCGGCAGGGTGAAGCGCAGGGTGGTGTTGACCCGCGCGCCCTCGACGGGCCGGCCGTCCACGGTGCGCGGGCTCATGCGGAAGTCGCGCGACAGACGCATCGCCGCCCGCCCGAACCCGGCGCCCACCGGGCTCTCCTCCACCACCGCACAGCCCGTCAGCGTGCCGTCGACGCGCACCGAACAGCTCAACCGGGCATAGCCGGCGACACCGTCGCGCGCCGCGTTCGGGGGATAGGCGCGCATCAGGGCTGCGCCGGTCGGCCGCCGCACCCAGTCGGGATTGGTGATCATCCCCGGGGCGGCGGGCGCGTCCGTCGGCGTCGTCGCGGACCCGGTCGGCGCCGGACCGGGCGCGGGGCTCAGATCGATCACCGGGCCCTGACCCACCACGGCGTCGGGCCGGGGGGTGAAGGCGACCACGTCAGTCGGCGTGGTCGGCAGGGGCGTGTCGTTCAGCACCGTGGGCGGCGCCGCCCTGTCCGTCTTCGGCGCCAGGGGTTCAGGCTCCGGCGGTTTGGGTCGACTGAGATCGATGACCATCGGCGGCGTCTCGTCCGGCGTGACGAACGCCGCCGGCGGCGTCCACCGCTGCGCCACCAGCCAGACCCCGACCCCCACATGCGCCGCGACCGACAAGGCGATCCCGGCCCACATCCACGGCGGCAGGGGCTCTGCCCTGGTCGACCGACTCCAGACCGGTGCCGCCGGTCCGCCCGCCGTCTTCATCATCATCATGGCCGCCACTCCCTCGGAAAAGAAGCGCCCCCGGCCGTCCCGACGGGAAGTGGGCGCCCGGCCTGCGGCAAGTTTGCGGCGGCCCCGAAAGTCAGATTCGGGTAACCACGTTCACGCACCGTTCCGGTCGTGAACCCGGCAGCGATTCGAGCATCTGGAGGCGTCGAGGCGGCCATCCGCCGGGCGTCGGAGTCCACCGGGGTGGACTTCGACTTCCTGATGCGGACGGCCCGGCGCGAAAGCGCCATGAACCCCGCCGCCAAGGCCCCGACCTCTTCGGCATCCGGCCTGTTCCAGTTCATCGAACAGACCTGGCTGGGCACGTTGAAGGAACATGGCCGCAAACACGGCTATGGCCAGTACGCCGATCTGATCCATCGCGGCAACGACGGCCGTTGGCAGGTGTCCGGCGCGGCCCGCAATGTGGTGCTGGACCTGCGCTTCGACCCTGTGGCGGCGTCCGCCATGGCGGGC
>CAMCIP010000230.1 GCA_945874855.1 Brevundimonas vancanneytii | reverse complement strand
TTCTGGATCATCGGGGCGAAGTTGAAGCCCGCCAGCGCCAGACAGGCCAGGATGCCCAGCCCCGCGGTGACGACGCCACCCGGCACCTTGAACGGGCGCGGCATGTCCGGGTGCTTGATCCGCAGGAAGATCACGCTCAGGCACACGATCGAGAAGGCCACGGCCGTGCCCAGCGACACCAGATCTCCGAGGATGGAGATCGGCAGGAAGGACGCGCAGATCGCGATCAGGATGCCCAGCAGGATCGTGCCGATCCAGGGCGTGCGCAGCTGCGGGTGGATCACCGCGAAGGCCTTCGGCAGCAGGCCGTCACGCGCCATGGTGTAGAAGATGCGCGTCTGGCCGTAGCAGAGCACCAGCATGACCGAGGACAGGCCGGTGATGGCGCCGATCTTGATCAGGAAGGCGATCATGTTCAGCTGTCCGCCGGGCGCGGAGGCGAGCGGCACGTCCGCCCATTCCAGACCCATGCGGTCGATGGCCACGGCCACCGGCGCCGGGCTGGCCAGCTCGAGGTAGGGAACGACGCCGGTCATCACGGCCGCCACGGCCATGTAGATCAGCGTACAAACGAACAGGGCGCCCAGAATGCCGACCGGCACGTCCTTGGACGGGTTCTTGGCCTCGGCGGCGGCGGTCGAGACGGCCTCGAAGCCGACGTAGGCGAAGAAGATGATCGCCGCCCCGCGGAAGATGCCGCCCGTGCCGAACTGGTCCCAGGTGCCGCCCTCGGGCGTGGCCGGGATGAAGGGCACCCAGTTGGCCGGATCGACGTAGCTGATGCCGACCGCGATGAACGTCAGCAGGACGATGATCTTGATGACGACGATGGCGTTGTTGATGTTGGCTGATTCCGACACGCCCATGACCAGCAGGGCGCAGACGGCGGCGATGCCGAGGGCCGCCACCAGGTTGAAGGTGCCGGTCAGGGGGAAGGTGTTTCCACCCTCGCCGATCACCGCCTGGACAAGGGGGGTGGCCCACTGGGGGCCTTCGCCTCCGGCATAGGCTATGGTCGGAAACAGGCTTTGGGCGACCCCGAAATCCTTGAGGATCGAGACCACATAGCCGGACCAGCCGACCGCCACGGTCGAGGCGGCGACGCCGTATTCCAGCACCAGCAGCCAGCCCATGATCCAGGCGAAGACCTCGCCCAGGGTGCCGTAGGCATAGGTGTAGGCCGAGCCGGAGACGGGCATGGTCGAGGCCAGCTCCGCATAGCAGAGCCCGGCCAGGGCGCAGGCGATGCCGGCCACGACGAACGACAGCATGATCGCCGGGCCGGTGTGAGCCGCGGCAACCTGACCGGTCAGCACGAAGATGCCGGCACCGATGATGGCGCCGATGCCCAGGCTCATCAGGTTGATGGGGCCGAGAGAGCGCTTGAGCTCGCTCTTGGCCGCTTCCTTCTGGATCTGGGCGACGGATTTCTTGAGGAACAGACGGTTCCCCTGCGGCCGAAGGCCTGGTGTGGACATGGACGACGTCCCCTTGAACGCGGCCGACCCTCCCCGGGCGGCCTTCAACGGCGCGGACGCTAGCGGGGTGTGTCCGCACTGGCAACGCGGTTTCCGAACGATGAAGCCGGGAAGACGCTTTCATGACCCCCTGTGGTGCGTCTGACGCGCTTCGGGGTAGGGAACGGGGCAATGATCCTGCCCATCCATGCCGTTCTCGATCGACTGAAGGCGGCGCTGGCGGTCTCGACGGCGGTCGTGCTGGCGGCGTCCCCCGGCGCCGGCAAGACCACGGTCGTGCCGCTGGCCCTGCTGGATCAACCCTGGCTGGGCGCCGGCAAGGTGCTGGTGCTCGAGCCCCGGCGGCTGGCGGCCCGGGCGGCGGCGGAGCGGATGGCCTGGAGCCTGGGCGAGGCGGCGGGCGAGACGGTCGGCTATCGCACCCGGCTGCAGAGCCGCATCGGGCCGCGCACGCGGATCGAGGTGATCACCGAGGGTGTGTTCACCCGCATGATCCTCGACGATCCCGGCCTGGAAGGCGTGGGCGCCGTGCTGTTCGACGAGTTCCACGAGCGCAGTCTGGACGCCGATCTCGGCCTGGCCCTGGCGCGCGAGGCCCAGGGCCTGCTGCGTGAGGATCTGCGGGTGCTGGTGATGTCGGCGACCCTGGACGTGGCGGAGGTGTCGCGGTTGCTCGGGGAAGCGCCCGTGATTGAGGCCGAGGGGCGCGTCTTCCCGGTCGAGACCCGGCACCTGGGCCGCAATCCGGCGGAGCGGTTCGAACAGACCCTGGCGCGCGCCATCCAGAGGGCGCTGACCGAGGAGACGGGGTCGATTCTCGCCTTCCTGCCGGGACAGGGCGAGATTCACCGGACGGCCCGGCTGCTGTCGGAAACCGTGCGCGACCCCGCCGTTGACGTCGCGCCCCTGTTCGGGGCCATGGACAAGGCCGGGCAGGACCGGGCGATCCAGCCCGCGGCACCCGGTCGGCGAAAGGTGGTGCTGGCCACCTCGGTGGCCGAGACCAGCCTGACCATCGAGGGGGTCCGGGTCGTGATCGACGGCGGGCTGTCGCGCGTGCCCCGGCACGATCCGGCCAGCGGCCTGACCCGTCTGGCGACGGTGCGGGTCAGCCGGTCCTCGGCCGAGCAGCGGCGCGGGCGGGCGGGGCGGACCGGGCCCGGCGTCTGTCTGCGCCTGTGGGACGAGGAACAGTCGCGCGGCCTGATCCCGCATCAGCCGCCCGAGATCCTCGAAGCCGATCTGACCGGGCTGGCGCTGGATCTGGCGCGCTGGGGCCGACGCGACGCCGAGGGGTTGGCCCTGCTGGACCCGCCGCCGCGCGGGGCCTTCGCCGAGGCGCGAGCGGTGCTGACCCGTCTCGGCGCACTGGACGGCGAGGGCGCCCTGACGGCGCATGGGCGGCGGTTGGCGGGCCTGCCGCTGGGGCCGCGGCTGGCGCATATGACGGCCTTCGCTTCCGATCAGGGGGATGCGGCGACGGGGGCGCGCGTCGCCGCGATCCTGTCGGAGCCGGGCCTGGGTGGGACCGCGACCGATCTTCGGGACAGGCTGAGCGAGTTCGACCGGGACCGGTCGCCCCGGGCGCGGGACGCCCGGACCCTGGCGGATCGCTGGGCCCGGGCGGCGGGCGGCGGGACCGGGGGCAGGGTGGAGCCCGGCCGGCTGGTGGCCGAGGCCTTTCCGGAACGGGTGGCGCGGGCGCGCGGCAAGCCGGGCGAGGCCCTGCTGGCCTCCGGGCGGGGCGCCTTCCTCGATCCGACGGACCCCCTGGCGGCCGAGACCTGGCTGGCCGTGGCGGAGTTGTCGGGAGGGGAGGTGGGCGACCGTGTCCGTCTGGCGGCGCCGGTCGACCCCGCCGATCTGGCGCATCGGGTGGAGGCGGAGGATCGGCTGGCGCGCACGCCGGGCGGCCGGCTGGAGCTGCGGCGGGTGCGGCGCATCGGGGCGCTGGTGCTGGAGGAAAAGACGCTGGGTGCGCCCGATCGGGGCCAGGTGGCGGCGGCGCTGCGGGCCGAGGTGGACCGGGCCGGGCTGAAGGCGGTCCGCTGGGGCGAGCGGGCGTCGGGCCTGCGGGCGCGGCTGGCCTTTCTGCACGGCCTCGAGGACGGCTGGCCGGACGTGTCGGATGCGGGCCTCTTCGCGGCGCGCGTGACCTGGCTGTGGCCCCTGCTGGACGAGGTCCAGTCGGTCGAGACGATCGCCGACGCAGCGCTGGAGCAGGGTCTGCGGTCACTGGTGCCGTGGGACCGGCAGCGCGACCTGGACCGGCTGGCGCCCGCGCGGCTCGAGACGCCCCTGGGCTCGGCGGCGATCGACTATGGGGCCGAGGGCGGGCCGCGGGTGGACATCCGGGTGCAGGAGCTGTTCGGCGTGACCGTGCACCCGACGGTCGGCGGCGGCCGCGTGCCCCTGACCCTGGCCCTGCTGTCGCCGGCGCGGCGGCCGGTGCAGGTGAC
>CAMCIP010000229.1 GCA_945874855.1 Brevundimonas vancanneytii | reverse complement strand
CAGGACCGCCACGACCTGCCCATGACGGGCCAGTTCGACGCCGCCACCTTCGCCGTCTTCCGCGGCGTCTGGCAGGAGCGCCGCCCCTTCATCATGGCGCGGGTTCGCGGCGAGGACTGCCCGGAACCGGCGCACCAGCGCGACCTGGGTTATCTCCAACTGGACGAGGAGCACGCCGACCGGATCACCCGCCTGCTGCGGTACGACGTGCTGCATGCCTATCGCGCCATGCGGGCGGCAGCGCGGCGCGAGGTGCCCGAGGTGGCGGCCGATCCCGAACTGCTGCAGGTCTTTTCCGGGTGGCGTGATCCGGAGGCGGACGCCGCCCGCTGTCGCGCCGAGGGCAATTGCGACGGCCTGCGCCGGGCGGTCTGTTCACCGCACCGGACCGGCACGGCGGTGGACCTCTATGTCGGTCATGTCGAAGGCCTCGGCGTCGACTCGACCAGCCCGGTCAGTCGCGCCCATATGAGCCGTGGTGCCACCTACCGCTGGCTGGTGGCCAATGCGCACCGGTTTGGATTCGTGCCCTATGTCTTTGAACCCTGGCACTGGGAATGGGTCGGGCCCACGGCCGAGACCCAGGCCTATCGTCACCCGACTGAGTGAGGGTGAGCGGGATCTGGCCGCGCGGGTTTTCGGGACGGCGCTGGACACCCGGACCGTGCGCCTGCTGGCGCTGCCCTGGCCGTTCCTGCGCGCCTTCGTGCCAGGGCGTTGGTTCGGCCGAGACTGGATTTGCTGGCCCGCAGGGGCCCTGTCGCCCGACCTGGGCGCCGGCGACCTGGAGACCCGGGCCGGCCTGGTCCATGAGCTGGTCCATGTCTGGCAGGCGCAGGCGGGCGTGAACCTGCTGCTCGCCAAGCTGAAGGCCGGCGACGGCCCGGCCGCCTATGCCTATGCGCCCACGGTCGACTGCATCTGGGACGGGCTGAACATCGAGCAGCAGGCCATGGTGGTGGAGCACCGGTATCGGCTGGGAGAGGGCGGCACTGCCCCCGCCGGGCACGGCTTCTATGACCGGGTCTGTCCGTTTCCACGCCTGAGGGGTTGAAGGCCGGCGGAGCAGGGAGCATATTAGCCACCGAAGTGGTTGCGAATGGCGCAGCCTGACGACGGAGGGCGATCATGCCGAAGGTCCTGGTGCTCTATCACTCCACCTATGGCCACATCGAGAAGATGGCCGAGGCCGTGGCCGAAGGTGCCCGCTCGATTGAGGGGGCCGTGGTCGACGTGAGGCGCGTGCCCGAACTGGTCCCCGAGGAACTGGCCATCAGGAGCGGCTACAAGCTGGATCAGGCGGCCCCGATCGCAAGACCCGAAGACCTCGCTGACTATGATGCCGTCATCGTGGGCGCGGGCACCCGCTACGGCACCGCGGCCAGCCAGATGCGCAACTTCCTCGACCAGACCGGCGGCCTCTGGGCCAAGGGAAGGCTGGTCGGCAAGGTCGGTTCCGCCTTCACCTCGACGGCGACCCAGCACGGCGGACAGGAGACGACCCTGATCGGCCTGATCCAGACCTTCCTGCACCACGGCATGCTGGTCGCCGGCCTGCCCTATGCCTGGGCCGGCCAGATGCGGCTGGACGAGATCACCGGCGGCAGCCCCTATGGTGCGACCACCATTACCGGCGGTGATGGCGCCCGCATGCCCAGCGACAATGAGCTGGACGGCGCCCGCTGGCAGGGCCGCTACGTGGCCGAGACCGCGAAGACGCTGTTCGGCTGATGGCAGTCCCCGCGGTCTTCTTCGGTCACGGCTCGCCGATGAATGCGCTCGGCGGGCCGTATTCGGTGGCCTGGCGCGATCTCGGGGAGGCCGTCGGCCGGCCCCGGGGCGTCGTCATGGTGTCCGCGCATTGGGAGACCGACGGCGCAGCGGTGACGGCCCAGACCCGTCCGCCCACGATCCACGACTTCGGCGGCTTTCCCGAGGCGCTGGCGACCTATGACTATCCTGCCCCCGGAGACCCGGCCCTGGCCCGACGGGTGGCGGCGCTCACCGGCGCGGAGCCGGTTGAAACCTGGGGCCTGGACCATGGGACATGGTCGGTTCTGACGCACGTCTGGCCAGGGGCCGATGTGCCTGTGGTCCAGCTCTCGCTGGACCGACGGCTTTCGCCGGCCGAACATCTGACGCTTGCGGCAAAGCTCAACCCGCTTCGGGACGAGGGCGTCATGATCGCGGGCTCAGGCGACTTCGTGCACAATCTCCGGACATGGAAGCGCGCGGGCGGCGAGGCCTATCCGTGGGCCACCTCGTTCAATGCGGCCGTCAAGGCGGCGCTGACCGCCGGGGACCTCGACGGCCTGGCCGACTGGGTCGGACTGGCGGAGGACGCACAGCTGAGCGTGCCCACCCCCGAGCACTACCTGCCGCTGCTCTACGTCGCCGCCCAGCGTCGTCCGGGCGAGGAGGTCGCCTTCTTCAACGATGTGATCGAGGGCGGCTCGATCTCCATGACGGGCGTGACGATCGGCTCCGACGCCCTCAGGCCGCCTTCTCCAGCTCGACCATCTGCTGGATGGTGACGTAGTCGGTCTTGCCGGTGCCCAGCAGGGGCACTTCGCCCACGCGCACGATCTTCTTGGGTACGGCCAGTTCAGGTGCCCCGTGGCTGCGGGCCCACTCGGCCAGGCGGGCCACGTCGGCGTCGGCCCGATCGGTGACCAGGACCAGCTTCTCGCCCTTGCGACTGTCGGCCACGGACACGACCGCGTGACGGGCCTCGGGCCAGACCGCGCTGGCCAGGCCTTCCACGGCCGTCAGGCTGACCATCTCACCGCCGATCTTGGCGAAGCGTTTGGCGCGCCCCAGGATGGCGACATAGCCGTCCTTGTCGATGTCGACGATGTCGCCGGTGTCGTGCCAGCCGCCGGGCAGGGGATCCAGCCGGTTTGGATCATCGGCCGACAGATAGCCGTGCATGACATTGGGCCCGCGCAGGAACAGGCGGCCGCCCTCGGCGATGCCGTCGACAGGATCGAGACGCCATTCCATGCCGGGCAGCATCTGGCCCACTGTGCCCGGACGGTTGCGGTCGGGATGATTGACGGCGACCACGGGTGCCGCCTCGGTGGCCCCGTAGCCCTCGAGCAGTTTCAGGCCGTGGAACTTGGTATTGTACAGGTGATAGGTCTCGTCCTTCACCTTCTCTGCGCCGGCCACCACAAATTGGACGCTGGCGAAGTCGTCGGGTGCGGCAATCCGGGCCCACTGATTCAGGAAGGTGTCGGTGGCGAACAGCAGGGACGCCTTCACCTCGTGGATCAGCTCCACGATCTGTTTGGCATGCAGGGGCGAGGGATACTGGAAGGCCTTCATGCCGGTGAGCAGGGGCATGAGCACGCCGCCGGTCAGGCCGAAACAGTGGAAGGTCGGCAGGGGGTTGAACACCACCCAGTCGGGATCCAGAGCGATGTGCTGGGCCACCTGACGGCAGTTGGCGACCAGGTTCCATTGGCTGAGGACCACCCCCTTCGGCGCGCCGAAGCTGCCGGAGGTGAACAGGATCACGCCGGGTGAGGACGGCGAGGTCGGGGTGCGGAAGGTCCTCGGGGCCATCCCGGCCAGCAGGCCGTAAAGCTTGTCGGGCAGGCCGATCGACTTGCGCACATCGTCCAGCCAGACGATCTCGGCCACCGTCTCGATGGCCGTGACCAGGTCGTCCAGCTTGGCCTGTTCGATGAAGCGGCGTGCCGTCAGGATCTTCCTGACGCCGGCGGCCTTGATCGCGGCCTTCACGTTCGCCTCGCCGGAGGTGAAGTTGAGCATGGTCGGCACGCGGCCATGGGCGTGCAGTCCGTAGTAGACCACCACCACACCCATGCTGGAGGGCAGCAGGATGCCCACACGTTCCGCCGGCTGGGTCAGGGCAGCGATCTTGCGCCCCAGCACGAAGGCGGCGCGGATCAGCCCTGTATAGGTCATGGGCTTGCGGTCCT
>CAMCIP010000228.1 GCA_945874855.1 Brevundimonas vancanneytii | reverse complement strand
ACCCTGATCTGGGCGGCGCGGTCGCGGGATCAGAAGCGCTACACCTTCAACTACGATGCGCTGAAGGCCTTCAACGAGGATGTCCAGATGCGCTCCGACTGGACCCTGGCGCTGTGCACGGGCGAGGAGCGGATCAAGGGCGAGGACGGCAAGAAGGCCCATCCCACCCAGAAGCCCGAGGCCCTGCTGCATCGGGTCCTTCTGGCGGCCAGCCGGCCCGGCGACCTGATCCTCGATCCCTTCTTCGGCACCGGCACCACCGGTGCGGCGGCCAAACGGCTGGGGCGGCATTTCATCGGCGTGGAGCGCGACGAGACCTATGCCCGGGTCGCCGAGGACCGCATCGCCGCCGTCGTGCCGGCCGCGCCCGAGGACCTGGCAGTCATGGGCTCGAAGAAGCTGGAGACCCGCATCCCCTTCGGCGCCCTGGTCGAGGCGGGCCTGCTGCGCCCCGGCGACCGGTTGTACTGCCCGAAGGGCGAGCGGGAGGCCCGTGTCCGCGCCGACGGCTCGCTGATCTCGGGCGCCCTGTCCGGCTCGATCCACAAGCTGGGCGCCCTGCTGGAGAACGCCCCGGCCTGCAACGGCTGGACCTATTGGCGGTTCAAGACCGACCAGGGCCTGAAGTCGATCGACGCCCTGCGCGCCGAGGTGCGGGCCGGTATGCAATAGGCGTCAGCCTACCCCCCGCTCCAGCGCCTTCCTGAACACCGTGGGCAGGGCCGCGCGCGCCGCCTCGGACTCCGTCCAGACCAGATCACCCTCCCCCGGCCCGACCCGCACATCCAGCGTCAGGGAAAAGTGGGTGAAGACGTGGGTCACCGTCCCGGCCTCGCGCCAGGGCCCGGGGCCCGGCGGCGCGTCCTCGCCGGCGCCCCAGCCGGCCGTGGGCAGGCCCAGCATCCCGCCCAGCAGGCCCCTGTCCGGACGCTGCACCAGACCGACACAGCCCGCCGCGTCCAGGGCGACCCAGGCCATGCCCGTCCGCGCCGGCTTCGCCGCCTTCGCCGCCTTGACCGGGAAGCGCTCCGGCGCGCCTGAGGCGAGGCCCGCGCACCCTCCCGACACGGGGCACCGGCCGCACTCCGGCGTGCGCGGACGGCACACGGTGGACCCGAGGTCCATCAGCGCCTGGGCCCAGTCTCCGGGCCGATCCCCGGTGACCAGGCCGGCCGCCAGACGCCGGAGTTCCGGCCGTGCGGCGGGGAGGGGCGTCTCGACCGCGAACAGCCGGGCCATGACCCGCTCGACATTGCCGTCCACCACATTGGCCGCCCGGCCAAAGGCGATCGCGGCCACCGCCGCGGCCGTATAGGGGCCCAGGCCGGGGAGCGCCCGCAGGCCGTCCTCGGTGTCCGGAAAGACGCCGCCGTGGTCCGCCGCCACCGCCCGCGCGCAGGCCAGGAGATTGCGGGCGCGGGCATAGTAGCCCAGCCCGGCCCAGGCGCTCATGACGTCCGCGTCCTCCGCCGCGGCCAGATCCGACACCGTCGGCCAGCGCCGGGTGAAGGCCTCGAAATAGGGCGCGGCATGGACCGTCGTGGTCTGCTGCAGCATGACCTCCGACAGCCAGACCCGATAGGGATCGACCACAGACCCCGACCCGGGCGGGGCCCGCCACGGCAGGGCCCGTGCATGGGCGTCGTACCAGTCGAGCAGGGCGCGGCGCAGGGGTGTCGGGTCCATCTCCGCCTGCTCTACCAGCCTTGTCCTCCCGGCCGAAGAGCCGGGATCGCCACTGAACCGGTGCCCTTGACGATCCCCGATGAACGCTGCGCGCCCTCCGGGATGACGCATGGGGAGCAGGACGGCTATATGGCCCCATGCGCCGCCCCCTGCCCACCGACGCCGAGGTGCGCGAAATCCTGTCGCGCCGCCGGTCACGTCCGCCGCCCCGGCCCGCGCCTCGTGCCGGGCGGGCGCTGCAGAAGCTGATCAAGGACATGGACGAACGCTTCGGCCGCGGGGCCGGGGCGCTGGAGCCGCGCTGGCGGGAGATCGTGGGCGAGCGGCTGGCCCGGGTCTGCCGGCCGCAGAAGCTGACGAGGGGCCGGGGCGGTCAGGGCGGGACGCTGGAACTGCGCGTCGTCGGCCCCGCCGCCCTGCTGGTCCAGCACCAGGCCGAGACCATCCTGGCGCAGGTCAATCTGTTCCTCGGGGCCGGGGCGGTGGAGCGGCTGCGCATATCCCAGGGGCCTGTCCCGCCCCTGCCCCGGGCCGACGCCGGCCCGACACGCCCCGCGGCGCCCCCGCCCCTCTCGGCCGCCGCAGAAGCCGAGCTGCGCGCGCAGACCGCGACCGCCGCGCCGCCCCTGGCCGAGGCCCTGACCCGGTTGGGCCGCGCTCTGAAACGCTAGGCTGTACACCTTCGGTTCTCGGGCGCGGGAATCGTCCCCCGCTGGATGCCGGCTTCGGCGTTGACAAAACTTCGCCGCACCTGTTCTCGAAACCTGTGGCGCGCGCGGATTCCGGGGAATCGCGCGAGGGTGCCATCGGTCGCACTTCAGGGAAGCTCACCATGTCCGACATCAAGTTCCGCTTCGCCGCCATGAGCCGCCGCGCAGCCATGACCGGCGCGGCCCTGGCGGCCATGGCGACCCTGTCGGCCTGCGACACCGGCGGTGGCGGCGCAGCGGCGGCCGAGGGCGACATGGCCAAGGGCGCGGGCGAGGGCGCAAAAGTCACCGTGGTCGAGTACGCCTCAATCACATGCGGCGCCTGCGCCGGTTGGCAGGAAACGGTGTGGCCGGCCTTCAAGACCAAATACGTCGACACCAACCAGGTCCGGTTCGTCTTCCGCGAGTTCCCGACGCCGCCGCAGGACATAGCCGTGGCCGGCTTCCTGCTGGGCCGCTGCAATGCCGCCAAGACAGGCGACAGCGCGGGCTATTTCGCCGTGGTCGACGAAGTCCTGGCCAGCCATCGGGAATGGGCCGCCGGCACGTCGCCCGCCGCGACGCTGGACCGCATCCGTACCGGCCTGGGCTTCAGTCAGGAAGACTATCTGGCCTGCGTCACCGATGAGGCGGCGATCAAGGCGATGGAAGGCCGCATCCGGGAGGCCCAGGGTCAGGGCGTGTCCGCCACCCCGACCTTCTTCGTCAACGGCAAGCAGGTTACCGACCGCTCGCTGGAAGGCCTGTCGGCCATGATCGACGCCGAACTGGCCAAATAGGGTGGGTCAGGTCGGCGCCATGGCCTCATGCGTGACGGGGCGCTGACCGCGACGCCATGCAGTTCCAGCGGCTGAGACTGGTGGGCTTCAAGTCCTTCGTCGAACCGGCGGAGGTCTTCATCGAGCCCGGCCTGACGGGCGTGGTCGGTCCCAACGGCTGCGGCAAGTCCAATGTGCTGGAGGGGCTGCGCTGGGTCATGGGGGCCAACTCGGCCAAGGCCATGCGCGGTCAGGGCATGGAGGACGTCATCTTCGCCGGCGCCGGCGACCGCCCGCCCCGCAACTGGGCCGAAGTGCTCCTGACGGTCGACAACGCCCAGAAGAAGGCCCCTGCCCCCTTCACGGACGCTGCCGTGATCGAGGTGTCGCGCCGCATCGACCGGGGGCAGGGCTCGACCTATCGCATCAACGGCAAGGAGGTGCGGGCCCGCGACATGCAGCTTCTGTTCGCCGACGCCTCGACTGGCGCCAACTCCCCGGCGCTGGTCCGGCAGGGCCAGATCAGCGAGCTGATCGCTGCCAAACCCCAGAACCGCCGCCGCATTCTCGAGGAGGCGGGCGGCGTCGCCGGCCTGCACACCCGTCGGCATGAGGCCGAACTTCGCCTGCGCGCCGCCGAGACCAATCTGGAGCGGCTGGACGACATCGGCCGCGAGATCGAGGCCGCCCTGACCCGGCTGAAACGCGAGGCGCGGCAGGCCGAGAAATACAAGAAGATCAGCGCCGAGATCCGCGCCCTGCAGTCGGCCCTGCTGTGGGTGCGCTGGAACGACGC
>CAMCIP010000227.1 GCA_945874855.1 Brevundimonas vancanneytii | reverse complement strand
GCCCTGCGCGCGCGCGACGTGACCTTCGACGTCGTCACCGTGCCGGGGGCGCTGGAAGTCCCCGCCGTCATCGCCATGGCCGAGGAGGCCGGCCGCTTTCCCACCGCGCCCCGCTATGACGGCTATGTCGCCCTGGGCTGCGTCATCCGCGGCGAAACCTATCATTTCGAAATCGTCGCCGATCAGTCGGCCGCCGGTCTGATGCAGTTGGGCCTCAAGGGGCTGGCCGTCGGCAACGGCATCCTGACCGTCGAGGACGAGGATCAGGCCTGGGCCCGGGCGCGGATCAGCGAGGGCGACAAGGGCGGGTTCGCCGCGCGGGCCTGTGTGGACCTGATCGACCTGCGTCGGCGCCTTCGCTTCGGGCTGGGCGGATGAGCGAGCCCAACAGCCTCGAGGCCGTCATGGCCCAGCTGGCCGAGGCCGCCAAGGCCGACGCCGAGAGCCATCTGAGCTCACGTCAGCGCCGCGCGCGGACCGTCGCCCGTCTGGCTGCCGTCCAGGCCCTGTACCAGATGGAGCTGGCGGGGGAGGGGGTCGAGACCGTCATCGCCGAGTTCGGCCGTCACCGGTTCGACGGCGACATCGACGGCCTGACCCTGGCCGAGGCGGACGAGGCCTGGTTCGCCGACCTGCTGCGCGGCGTGGTGGGCGGGCAGGCGGCGATCGACGCCGCCATCCGCACCCGGCTGGCCGAGGGCTGGCGGCTGGAGCGGCTCGACTCCACCCTGCGCGCCCTGTTGCGGGCCGGGACCTGGGAGCTGCGCGAGCGGCCCGAGGCCCCCCGCGAGGTGGTGATCAATGAATACGTCGAACTGGCCAAGGCCTTCTTCGACGAGGCCGAGGCCAAGTTCGTGAACGCCGCCCTCGACGGGGTCGCGCGCGATGCCCGGGATTGATGTTGCCGGAGAGTTCGAGACCATCGAGCGGCTGCTCAAGCCGCTGGCCCATGGCGAGTGGGGCCGCGGGCTCGCCGATGACGTGGCGGTCCTGCCGGCCCGGCCGGGGTTCGATCTGGTCCTGACGCAGGACGCCCTCGTCGAGGGCGTCCACTTCCTGCCCGCAGACCCGATGGACACCGTGGCGCAGAAGCTGCTGCGGGTGAACCTGTCCGATCTGGCTGCCAAGGGGGCCGAGGCCTTCGGCTATCTGCTGACCTGCGCCTGGTCGCCGCGCTGCGGCTGGCCCGAGCGCGTCGCCTTCGCCGAGGGTCTGAAGCGGGACCAGGACGAGTTCGGCGTGGCGCTGATGGGCGGGGACACCGTCTCCATGCCCGGCCCGGCCACCTTCTCGGCCACCCTTCTGGGCTGGGTCCCCAAGGGCCGGACGGTGGCGCGTCGCGGGGCCCGCGCCGGCGATCTGTTGTTCGTCACCGGAACGATCGGCGACGGCCTGTTGGGTCTGATGGCCGCGCAGGGCCGCCTGTCGCTTGAACCAGAGCGCGTGGCCGCCATGCTTGACCGCTACCGCCGCCCCAGCCCGCGTCACGACTTCGCCGAGGCCATCCGCGCCCATGCGACGGCCTCGGTCGACGTGTCGGACGGCCTGGTCGCCGACGTGGGACGGCTTGCCACTGCATCGGGCCTCGGCGTGGAACTGGATCTGGAGAAACTGCCCCTGTCGTCCGCGGGCGCAGCCTGGTTCGAGGGACGGGTGGATCCGGAGGCTGCCCTGGTCGACCTCGCCACCGGCGGTGACGACTATGAGATCGCCTTCGCCGCCCCGGCCTCGGCCGAGGGCGCCCTGCGACGCGAGGCGGAACGGCGGCATCTGCGGCTCACCCGCCTCGGACGCTTCACCGAAGGCGCCGGGGTCGTGGCCCGCTGGCAGGGCCGGCCCGTCGTTGTGCGCAAGGCCGGCTGGACGCATGTCTGAGGCAACGCTTTCCTAACCCCGTTCTGCCAAGCCTGACCTCATGATCCGCCGCAGCCTGCTCGCCGCCGTCGTCGCCCTGGGCCTGCCCCGCACCGCCCATGCGGGCGAAGAGGAGGCCGCGGCCAGCGTCAACATCTCCGGCGTCGGCCTGCCGGTCATCGCCGAAGGCCGGGTACGCAACTACGTCTTCGTCTCCCTGCGCCTGCATCTGGGCCGCGGCGCCAACGCCGAGGCGGTCCGGTCGAAGGAGGCGCATTTCCGCGACGCCCTGGTCCGCGCCGCCCACCGCACGCCCTTCACCGTGGCCCAGGACTGGACCCGCCTGAACGCCCAGGCCATGTCCGCCAGCCTGCTGGCGGCAGGAACCGCCATCGCCGGCCGGGGGGCCGTCGCCCGTGTGGAGATCGTGGGCCAGTCCCCGCGTCGCCGCACAGGTGTGCGCTCGGGCTGATCCCCCTCTCTGCCCCATTGCGTCGCCACGCCGCAGGTGGCACGGTTTCGCCGCAATTCCCGATCGGACGCAGCCGCGTTCGACGCGCACGGGGGGACCGGAAGGCGGAAAGAGGCGAACAACGCCCGCCGCGCCAAGGGTCCGGGCGCTCCTCACATAACCAGGATTTGGAAACCCCATGACGAACTATCTGTGGCTGGTCATAGCCGCAGGCGCGCTGGCGGTGCTCTACGGCGCCGTGCAGACCGCCAGCCTGCTCAAGGCCTCGACCGGCAACGACAAGATGCGCGAGATCGCCGCGGCGATCCAGGAAGGCGCCTCCGCCTATCTGAAACGCCAGTACACCACCATTTCGATCGTCGGCGTCGTGATTCTGATCGCCGCCTACCTCCTGATCGGCGCATGGGCCGCAATCGGCTTCCTGATCGGCGCCATCCTGTCGGGGGCCGCGGGCTATGCCGGGATGCTGATCTCGGTGCGGGCCAATGTGCGCACGGCTCAAGCGGCGTCCGAGAGCCTCTCCAAGGGCCTGGACCTGGCCTTCCGGTCGGGGGCCATCACGGGCCTGCTGGTCGCCGGCGGCGCCTTGCTGGGCGTGGCCGGCTACTATGCGGTCCTGACCGAGATGATCGGTCTGGAGCGCACGGGGCGTGAGGTCATCGACGGCCTGGTCGCCCTCGGCTTCGGCGCCTCCCTGATCTCCATTTTCGCCCGTCTGGGCGGCGGCATCTTCACCAAGGGCGCCGACGTCGGCGGTGACATGGTCGGCAAGGTCGAGGCCGGCATTCCCGAGGACGATCCCCGCAACGCCGCGACGATCGCCGACAATGTCGGCGACAACGTCGGCGACTGCGCCGGCATGGCGGCGGACCTGTTCGAGACCTATGCGGTGACCACGGTCGCCACCATGGTTCTGGCGGCCATCTTCTTCCGCGGCCAGCCCTACGTCGACGTCATGATGCTGCTCCCGCTGCTGATCTGCGCGGTCTGCATCGTGACCTCGATCATCGGCGCCTTCTTCGTGCGGCTGGGCAAGAGCCAGAACATCATGGGGGCCCTGTACCAGGGACTCATCGTCACCGGCGTCCTCTCGGCCGCGGCCATCTTCGGCCTGTTCCAGTTCCTGCAGGGCGAGAACCTGCTGGGCGTCGTGAGCACCACGGGCGGGCTCAGCATCACGCCCATGAGCCTGTTCTGGTCCGGCATGATCGGCCTCGCCGTCACCGCCGCCATCGTGGTGATCACCGAATACTACACCGGCTCGAACTTCCGGCCGGTGCAGTCGGTGGCCAATGCCTCGGTCTCCGGACATGGCACCAACGTCATCCAGGGTCTGGCGGTCTCGCTGGAATCGACGGCCCTGCCGGCGCTGACGATCATCGTCGGCATCGTCGCCAGCTATCAGCTGGCGGGCCTGTTCGGCATCGCCATCGCCACCACGACCATGCTGGGCGTGGCGGGCATGATCGTGGCCCTGGACGCCTTCGGTCCTGTCACCGACAACGCCGGCGGCATCGCCGAGATGGCAGGCCTGCCGGCCGACGTGCGCCACTCGACCGACGCCCTCGACGCGGTGGGCAACACCACCAAGGCCGTCACCAAGGGCTATGCCATCGGCTCCGCCGGCCTCGGCGCGCTGGT
>CAMCIP010000226.1 GCA_945874855.1 Brevundimonas vancanneytii | reverse complement strand
GGGCTGTCGGAGCTGATCCGCCGGACCGAGGCCAATGCGGCGGCGCTGGACGCCTGGGTGGCGCGGACCGACTGGATCGACTGGCTGGCCGAAGACCCGGCCACGCGGTCGACGACCTCGGTGTGTCTGAAGATCGTCGATCCGCGCGTCACGGCCCTGGACGAGGCCGGGCGTCAGGCGCTGGTCAAGCGGATCAAGGGTCTGCTGGAGGCCGAGGGCGCCGCTTTCGACGTGGAGAGCCACCGCAAAGCGCCGGCGGGGTTGCGCATCTGGTGCGGCTGCACGGTGGAGACGGCGGACGTCGAGGCGCTGACGCCGTGGCTGGACTGGGCCTTTGTGACAGCGCTGTCGGAATAATCGCGGGACGGGACGACTTTCGACGTGTCGCCCGCTATAGCCCTCCCCGCATTCAGCGGAGACTTGTGCATTGGCTAATGTGGCGGTGGTCGGGGCCCAGTGGGGCGACGAGGGCAAGGGCAAGATCGTCGACTGGCTGTCGAACCGCGCCGACGTGGTCGTGCGGTTCCAGGGCGGGCACAATGCCGGCCATACGCTGGTTGTCGGGGACGTCACCTACAAGCTGAGCCTGCTGCCGTCGGGCGTGGTCCAGGGCAAGCCGTCGGTGATCGGCAACGGCGTGGTGGTCGATCCCTGGGCGCTGATCGACGAGATCACACGCATTGAGGCGCAAGGGGTTTCGATCACCCCGGAGTTGCTGACGGTGGCGGACAACGCCTGTCTGATCCTGCCCCTGCATCGCGATCTGGACCAGGCGCGCGAGGCGGCCGCCGGCGCGACCAGGATCGGCACGACCGGCCGGGGCATCGGTCCGGCCTATGAGGACAAGGCGGGACGCCGCGCCATCCGGGTGGGCGATCTGGCCGACCCCGAGGCGCTGGACGCCAAGATTGCGCGCCTGCTGGCGCATCACAATGCGCTGAGGAAGGGCCTGGGGCTGGCCGAGGTGGACGTGGCGGCGCTGAAGGCGGCGCTGCTGGAGATCGCGCCCAGGGTGCTGCCCTTCGCCGGTCAACCGGTGTGGCGCACGCTGGACCGCGCCTATCGCGACGGGCGGCGCATCCTGTTCGAGGGTGCCCAGGGCTCGCTTCTGGACGTGGACCACGGCACCTATCCCTATGTGACGTCGTCCAACACGGTGGCGGGCCAGGCGGCGGCGGGATCGGGGCTGGGGCCGCGGTCGGTCGGCTATGTGCTGGGGATCGTGAAGGCCTATACGACCCGGGTTGGCGAGGGGCCGTTCCCGACGGAGCTGTTCGACGCGGACGGCGCACGGATCAGCGCGCGCGGGCGCGAGTTCGGCACGGTGACGGGTCGGGCGCGGCGATGCGGCTGGTTCGATGCAGTGCTGGTGCGCCAGTCGATCGCGATCAACGGCATCCACGGGATCGCCCTGACCAAGCTGGATGTCCTGGACGGGTTCGACGAGCTGAAGATCTGCACCGGCTATGTGATCGACGGTGAGACCTTCGACTATCTGCCGGCCGGCATGAAGAAGCAGGCGGCGGCCCAGCCGATCTATGAGGTGGTCGAAGGCTGGTCCGACAGCACCCAGGGCGCGCGGTCGTGGAAGGACCTGCCCGCGGCGGCGATCAAATATGTCCGGCGGATCGAGGAGCTGATCGCGGCGCCCGTGGCTCTGCTGTCGACCAGCCCAGAACGCGAAGACACCATCCTGATGCACGACCCGTTCCAGGGATAGGGGCCGGACAGTCGCCCGTTCAACCGGCTTTAACCGGCGGTCGCCTAGGCTGTTTCCCCAGAGTTCGAGAGGGGCGGCAGGTGTTCGCAGTCGATCGTCGCGTCATGGCCCGGCTGGAGCCCACTGTCCGCCGGGTTCTGATCGTGGACCCCAATGCGCACGCGGCCCGGCTGATCCAGGACATCATGAAGACCGTGGGCTCGCGCGAGGTGGTCGTCGAGGCGGACCAGAAGCGCGGCCTGATAATGGCCGGGGCCATGGATCCGGGCCTGGTCTTCACCGAACGCAGCGGCCCCGGCCTGGACGGCGAGGAGCTGGCCCGTGCGCTGCGCCGCTCGACCCTGCCCTGTCGCCGCGTCCCGATCATCATGGTGACCGCCGAGGCGACGGCGACGACGATCAAGGGCGCGCGCGACTCCGGCGTGCATGAGTTCCTGCGCAAGCCCTTCGCCAGTGGGGACATCCTGAAGCGGGTCGAGAATGTGGCGGTGAACCCGCGCGCCTGGATCGAGGCCATGAACTACATCGGGCCCGACCGGCGGCGGTTCAACTCCGGTGAGTTTTCGGGTGGCGCCAAGCGCAAGTCCGACCGGGCGGCCACAGGCCCGTCAGCGGCGCTTGTGGCCAAGGATCTGGCCATGCGGATCCTGGCGACGGCGCTGGACCAGTTCGATCATGACCCGATGCAGGCTGTCCGCGCGATCCGCGAGCAGGCGCTGCAGTTGAAGGCTCTCGGCGTGATTGCCGCTGACGCCTGGCTGATCACCACCGTCGAGGCGCTGGAAGCGGCGCTGGCCGCAGGACCGCCGACCAAGGCCGCGATCGCGGCCCCGATCAACGACCTGCTGGCCATGCACCGGGCCTCTGGTCACATGCTCAAGCGGACGGGCTAGGCACGGCATCCGGCTCTGACGCCCCGGGCGCAGTGACCCAGGCCCGAGGATCAGGCGTCGACCAGGTTCCGTTCGGCTGCGGCGGCGCGCATGGCCTGCTGAAGCTTTTCGAAGGCCCGAACCTCGATCTGACGCACGCGCTCGCGGCTGACGCCGTAATGGCCGGCCAGTTCCTCGAGCGTGACCGGATCGTCCTTGAGGCGGCGCTCGGTCAGGATGTGCTTCTCGCGGTCCGTCAGCTCCTCCATGGCCTCCTGCAGGAGACCCATGCGGATCGACTTTTCTTCCGAGTCGGCCAGGGCCGTTTCCTGGGACACGGCGGTGTCGTCGGCCAGCCAGTCCTGCCACTCGCTCTCGCCGTCGGCGCGCAGGGGCGCGTTCAGGGAGGCGTCGCCGCCGAGGCGGCGGTTCATGTTGGTGACCTCTTCCTCGGACACGCCCAGCTTGGTGGCGATGGCGGCCAGGTGTTCGGGGTTCAGGTCGCCTTCCTCGAAGGCGGAGATCTGGCTCTTGGCCTTGCGCAGGTTGAAGAACAGCTTCTTCTGGGCGGCGGTGGTGCCCATCTTCACGAGCGACCAGCTGCGCAGGATGTATTCCTGGATCGAGGCGCGGATCCACCACATGGCGTAGGTCGCCAGGCGGAAGCCCTTGTCCGGGTCGAACTTCTTGACGGCCTGCATCAGGCCCACGTTGCCCTCGGAGATCACCTCGCCGATCGGCAGGCCGTAGCCGCGATAGCCCATGGCGATCTTGGCCACGAGGCGCAGGTGCGAGGTGACGAGACGATGCGCGCTTTCGGCGTCCTGGTGCTCGCTCCACCGCTTGGCGAGCATGAACTCCTCGTCCTTGGTCAGCATCGGAAACTTGCGGATTTCCGTCAGATAGCGCGACAGCCCCTGTTCAGGCGACATGACCGCGAGCGTCGAGTTAGCCATATGTGTGGTCCCTCCGACCGAATGAGCAGGTCCTTCGTCTCCGGCCGCACCATGCGCACCGGAATCTCACCCCTCAACGATCGACATGGGTCCGGGTTGCGGGCTTGAAAAGGGGCGGATCGTCACAGCGATCCGCCGCCGTGGCACGGACGCCACTGTCGACCTGAAAGACCCTAGTGCCAAGTCCGTCTTTAATCAAGACGGACCGTAGGGTCAGGCCAGCAGGCTGCGCTGGTCCGGATGGCGACGGAACCAGGCTGCTGCATAAGCGCAGACCGGCATGATCTTCAGTCCGCGATCACGGGCGTCCCTTGCGACGTGGGCCATCAGGCGGGCGGCGAGGCCCTGGCCCTCGTGGGCGGGCGGCACGAAGACGCGGCGGATCGTCATGACAGCCCCGGTCAGCGACAGGGTCACCTCAGCCTCTTCATCGCCCAGCGGCAGAACATAGCGCGGGCCGTCG
>CAMCIP010000225.1 GCA_945874855.1 Brevundimonas vancanneytii | reverse complement strand
TCGTGCGCATTGGTGAAGCGCGTGCCCTTGAAGTTCGGCATGGGGTTGGACTTGCGCCACACCACGTCGTTCAGCACCCAGAAGCCCAGGTCCTGGATCGCCGTCCCGAGGCGGAAGACGTTGTGATAGCTGCCGATGACCCAGATCGTGCCCTCGGGCCTCAGCACCCGGCGGCATTCGGCCAGCCAGGCGCGGGTGAAGGCGTCATAGGCGGCGAAGTCCGAGAACTTGTCCCAGTCGTCGTCGACGGCGTCGACCTTCGAATTGTCCGGCCGAAGCAGGTCACCGCCCAGCTGCAGATTGTAGGGCGGGTCGGCGAAGACCATGTCGACGCTGGCCGACGGCAGGCCCTTCAGCACCTCCAGGCAGTCGCCGCGCAGAACCTGGTCGATGGGAAGTTCGGACATGGACGGCCCCGGGGATCGAAGCCGACAGTCCTGAATCATCACGGTTAAGGCCAGTTGAACGGCAGAGGCCGCCGGCGCGGCACCGTCGGGCAATCTGCACCGCCGCGGCCTTGCGCCTGCCGCCCCGCCCGCTAAGACGCCTTGATGATCGCCCGCCTGCGCCCCGTTCCGTTCGACCTCGGTCCCGTCCACTTCGTCGGCATCGGGGGGATCGGGATGAGCGGGATCGCCGAGATCATGCTCAAGATCGGCTATGCCGTGCAGGGCTCCGACGCCAGGGCGTCCGCCAACACCGACCGGCTGGAAAGGCTGGGCGCGCGGATCTTCATCGGCCATGACGCGGCCAACGTCGGCGAGGGCGTCTCGGCGGTGGTGCACTCCACCGCGGTCAAGGCCGACAATCCCGAGATGCGGGCCGCGCGCGCGCGGCGCATCCCCGTCGTGCGCCGCGCCGAAATGCTGGCCGAGCTGATGCGGCTGCAGTTCTCGATCGCCGTCGGCGGCACCCACGGCAAGACCACCACCACCTCCATGGTCGCCGCCATTCTCGACGCCGGCGGGCTGGACCCGACAGTGGTCAACGGCGGGATCATCAACGCCTATGGCACCAACGCCAAGGTCGGCGACGGCGACTGGATCGTGGTCGAGGCCGACGAGAGCGACGGCAGCTTCCTGCGCCTGAAGTCGACGGTCGCCATCGTCACCAACATCGACCCGGAACATCTGGACCACTGGGGCGATTTCGACGGGGTGCGAAAGGCCTTCGTCGACTTCGTGGAGAACATCCCCTTCTACGGCTTCGCCGCCGTCTGTCTGGACCACCCCGAGGTGCAGAAGCTGGTGGCCTCGATCGACAACCGCCGGCTGGTCACCTACGGCCTGAATCCGCAGGCCATGGTGCGAGCCGACGCCGTCGACATGGGGCCGGACGGCTGCCGCTTCGATGTGCTGATCCAGCGACCGGGCGTGGCCGCCCTGGACGAGCCGGAGCGGATCGCGGGCCTGCACCTGCCCATGGCCGGCTGGCACAATGTGTCCAACGCCCTGGCCGCCATCGCCGTGGCGCTGGAGCTGGATGTGTCCCACGACGCGATCCGCGAGGGTCTGGCCGGCTTCGGCGGCGTCAAGCGGCGCTTCACCACCACGGGCGTGGTCAACGGCGTGCGCATCGTCGACGACTACGGCCACCATCCGGTCGAGATCGCCGCGGTGCTGAAGGCCGCGCGTCAGGTCGCCAACCGGGGCGAGGACTCAGGCCGGATCATCGCCGTGGTCCAGCCGCACCGCTATACCCGGCTGCGCGACCTGATGGAGGACTTCTCCACCTGCTTCTCCGATGCCGACGCGGTGATCGTGGCCGACGTCTATGCGGCCGGGGAACAGCCCATCGACGGCGTCGACAAGCACGCCCTGGTCGAGGGCGTCCGCCGCTTCGGCCACCGCTCGGTCCAGGCTCTGGAGGGGCCGGAGACCCTCGCCGGGCTGATCGCGGCCGAGGCGAAGCCGGGCGACCTGGTCGTCCTGCTGGGCGCCGGCGACATCACCCAGTGGGCCTATGCCCTGCCGGGGCAGCTGGAGGCAGGGGCGTGAACCTGCCTGCCGTCCGCGGCAAGCTTCTGCTCAACGAGCCGCTCGGGCCCTACACCTGGTTCCGGGTGGGCGGGACGGCGGATGCGCTGTTCATTCCGGCCGACGCGGACGATCTGGCGGACTTTCTGAAGGCGCTGGACCCGGCTGTTCCGGTGACGGTGCTGGGCGTGGGGTCGAACGTGATCGTGCGCGACGGCGGGGTCGAGGGGGTGGTGATCCGCCTGGCCGGCCGGGCCTGGGGACAGGTGACGGCCGAGGGCGACACGATCACGGCCGGCGCGGGCGCGCTGGACGCCATGGTGGCCAAGGCCTCGGCGAAGGCCGGGATCGCGGGGCTGGAGTTCTATGCGGGCATCCCCGGCACGATCGGCGGTGCCCTGACCATGAATGCCGGCTGCTACGGCTCGGAGACCCGGGACGTGCTGGTCTCGGCACGCGGCGTGAACCGGCGCGGCGAACGCGTCGAGTTCGCCCGGGACGACTTCGGCTACACCTATCGCCACTCCGAGGCGCCCGGGGACGTCATCTGGCTCGAGGCCACTTTTTGCGGCACGCCGGACGATCCGGCGGCGGTGCAGGCCCGCATCGACGCCATCACCGCCCGCCGCGAGCAGACCCAGCCGATCCGGGAGAAGACCGGCGGATCGACCTTCAAGAACCCGCCGGGACATTCCTCGTGGAAGCTGGTCGACGAGGCGGGCTGGCGCGGGAAGCTGCACGCCGTGACCGGCGGCGGCGCAAAGTTCAGCCAGCTGCATTCCAACTTCATGATCAACCCCGGCGAGGCCACCGCCGCCGACATCGAGGGCCTGGGGGAGGCTGTGCGCGCCGACGTGCTGGCCAAGACGGGCGTGCAGCTGGAATGGGAGATCCGCCGCATCGGGCGACCCGCCGCCTGACCCGATCGGTGCCCGCCGATAATCGTCTCACCACCATGCGCGCCCCTTAACCATGTCGGTCAAGCGCCTGTTAAGGACGCTCGGGACAAGCCCAATCTTCCCGGAGACTCCCATGTCGCGTGCGCTCGATGATCTGAACGTCGCCGTCCTGATGGGCGGACTGTCGTCCGAGCGCGAAGTGTCGCTGTCGACCGGACGTGAGGTGGCCCAGGCGCTGGAGGCGCTGGGGTGTCGGGTCAGTCGGATCGACGCCGGGCGCGACCTCGCCAATGTGCTGTCGGGACGGGTCCGGCCCGATGTGGCGGTCAACTGCCTGCACGGCGTCTGGGGCGAGGACGGCTGCGTCCAGGGCGTGCTCGAGACCCTGGCCATTCCCTATACCCACTCCGGAGTTCTCGCCTCGGCCCTGGCCATGGACAAGGACAAGGGCAAGGCCGTGCTGGCCGCAGCGGGCGTGCCCGTGCCGGGCGGCGGCCTGTTCGACCGGCACGAGGTGGCGGCGCGCCACGTGATCGACCCGCCCTATGTGATCAAGCCCAATGCGGAGGGCTCCTCGGTCGGGGTGTTTCTTGTGCGCGAGGGGGCGAACCGCCCGGTGGCCGAGGTGGGCGCCGACGACTGGACGTACGGCGAGCGGGTCATGGTGGAGCCCTTCATCCCCGGCGCCGAGCTGGCCGTGGCCGTGCTGGGCGAGGCGACGGGGCCGCGGGCCCTGACCGTCACCGACATCACCCCGGTCAAGGGCTTCTACGACTATGAGGCCAAATATGCGCCCGGCGGTTCTCGCCACGTCCTGCCGGCCGCCCTGCCGGCACCGGTGTTCGAGGCCTGTCTTCGACTGGCCGAGCGGGCCCATGCGGCGCTGGGCTGCCGGGGCGTGTCGCGGGCGGACTTCCGTTATGACGACGTTAAGGACGATCTGGTCCTGCTGGAGGTCAACACCCAGCCCGGCATGACGCCGACCTCGCTCGTGCCCGAGCAGGCCGCCTTCGTCGGAATGGATTTCAGGGAACTGGTGCGCTGGATGGTGGAGGACGCCTCATGCCCGCGGTAGTGCGCGGCGGTCGGCGGCAGGCGTCGCGTGGGCCTGCGCCCCGCGGTCCCGCGCCCCGCAAG
>CAMCIP010000224.1 GCA_945874855.1 Brevundimonas vancanneytii | reverse complement strand
CGCGCACGGTGGGGCTGGCCGCCGCCGGGGGGGCGTTCGCCCTGACGCCGGTTGCGGCCGCGGCCCTGGCCCTCGCCCTGGCCGTCGCGACGCGGACGGTCCTCGAGGTCGGGCAGGCTGGCCTTCTTGCCGACGCCCGCCGCCATGATGGAGGCGTCCAGCGCCGCCAGCTGGCGGTCGTTGCGCCGGTCGACGGCGGGGATCTTCTGGCGGGTCACCTTCTCGATGTCGCGCAGCAGCTTCATCTCGTCGCCGGCCACGAAGCTGATGGCCGAGCCGCCCGATCCGGCGCGCGCCGTGCGGCCGATGCGGTGGACATAGCTTTCCGGCACATGCGGCAGCTCGAAGTTCACCACATGCGTGACCTTGTCGACGTCGATGCCGCGCGCGGCGATGTCGGTGGCGACCAGCACGCGCAGCTTGCCGGACTTGAAGGCCTCCAGCGCCCGCTCACGCTGCGGCTGGCTCTTGTTGCCGTGGATGGCCCCGGCCTCGACGCCACCGGCCTCCAGATAGGCCGCGACCTTGTCGGCGCCGTGCTTGGTCTTGGTGAAGACCAGGCAGCGCGTATAGGCCGGATCGCTGAACAGCTCGGTCAGCAGGGCGCGCTTCTTGCCCTGCTCGACCCAGATGATCGACTGCTGGATGCGCTCCACGGTCGTGGCCTGGGGCGTGACCTGGACCTTGACCGGGTCCTTGAGCAGTTCGCCGGCCAGCTTGCCGATCTCGGTCGGCATGGTGGCCGAGAAGAACAGGTTCTGGCGGCGCGCGGGCAGGCGGCTGGTGATCTGCCGGATCGGCTTGATGAAGCCCAGGTCCAGCATCTGGTCGGCCTCGTCGAGGACGAAGATCTCCGTGGCGCTGAGTTCCAGGTTGCGCTGCTGCAGGTGGTCCAGCAGGCGGCCGGGCGCGGCCACCAGGACGTCGAGGCCCTGCTGCAGGGCGCGCTCCTGGCCGCCGTACTTCACGCCGCCGAAGATCACGGCGACGCGGAAGCCCAGATGCTTGCCATAGGTCTTGAAGCTCTCGCCGATCTGGGTCGCCAGCTCGCGCGTGGGCGACAGCACCAGACAGCGGGTGGTGCGCGGCACCGGCGCGGTGCGGTTGGCCGCCAGCCGGTGCAGGATGGGCAGGGCAAAGGCGGCGGTCTTGCCCGTGCCGGTCTGGGCGATACCCAGCAGGTCCTTGCCCAGCATCACGTCGGGGATGGCCTTGGCCTGGATCGGGGTGGGCGTCTCATAGCCCTCGGCCTTCAACGCGCTGAGCAGCGCGGGATTCAGGCCCATGGTGTCAAAGGAAGCTTGGGTCATGTGCGTCTTTCGTAGGCGAAGACGCGCGCGGCCGATCTCGTCGGGCTCGACGCACGCCTTCGGCCCCGGATGTCGGGGCGGAATGCGGGCGTCGCCCCGCGTGTCGTGGCGACGAATGATCTCGAGAAGCCGGCAGCTGCTACGGAAAAGACCCTGTCATGGGTCCCACACGCGCCGGAGCACCGGTCGCCGCGAGGATGCGACGCCGGGCAGATGGGCGCTCAATACGGCCAAGTCAAGGCGCGGGGGGCCGAACCGCCACGGTTGGGCCCCGGACCTGTCTGCGAATTCATGCAGGTTTCCGCCTTGTAACTGGAGGCGGCGGCCGCGCCGGTTCACTCAGGGCCCCGACAGGGAGTGGGACATGAACCGATCGATTCAGCTGGCGGGCGCCGCCCTGGCGGCCCTGCTTGCCGGCGCCGCCCAGGCGCAGACCCCTCCGCTCCAGGACCCCTCCGCCGCCCGGACTCCGGACCGCGGGGTGCTGGTCTTCACGCCCGACTTCTTCGTCGACGCCCGGCCCGACACGGCGCTGGACATGATCTCGCGCCTGCCGGGCTTCGCCTTCAATCCCGGCGACAACGGCACGCGCGGGCTGGCCGGCGCGAGCGGCAACGTCCTGATCGACGGCGACCGTCCCTCTGCCAAGAGCGACAGCCTCGACAATGCGCTGCGCCGGATCTCGGCCGCCAGTGTGGAGCGGATCGAGCTGATCCGCGGCGGCGCTCCCGGCATCGACATGCAGGGCCAGACGGTGGTCGCCAATGTGGTGCTGAAACGCACCGTCACGACCGAGCGGGTGCTGGAAACCAATGCCTATTTCTATCCGGACGGCTATGTCGGGCCGATCCTCGCCGGCCAATGGTCCCGCCGCGAGGGCGAGAACCAGACCGAGGCCAGCTTCAGCACCACCACCGACCGGACCGACGGCACCGGCGAGGGCTTCCGTCGTCGTGTCGATCCGGCCGGGAACCTGATCCAGGACGCGGACCTGGTCCTGTGGGACCGGTTCCGCAACGTACGCCTGACCGGCGGCGTCCAGCGCCGCATGGCCGGCGGCCGCCTGCGCGTCAACGCCCTGCTCGGCTGGAACGGGAGTGAGAATGAGCAGGATCTTCTGATCCGCTTCGGGCCCGGCGCCGACAGCTTCAACGTCGAGGAGAATGACGAGGTCAACGGCGAACTGGGCGTCACCTGGCTCCGCGACCTCAGCCCGACCGCGAGTCTCGAGCTCACCGGCCTGCAGCGTCTGGAGGTCGAGGATTATGTCGGCGTCTCGACCGGCGCCGGCGGCACGTCGACCTTCACCGCGGAGGGCAGCGAGGGCGAGACGATCGCGCGCGGCGTCCTGCGCATCCGCCGCGGCGACCGCTGGGCCTTCGAGGGCGGCGGCGAGGTCGCGTACAACTTCCTGGACAGCGACACCGCCTATGCCGAGAACGGCGTGCCCATCCCACTGGGCAATGCCTCGGTCAGGGTCGAGGAACTGCGGGGCGAGGTCTTCGGTCAGGCGACATGGCGCCCGTCGCCGCGCTGGACCGTCGAGGGCGGCCTGCGGGTCGAGGTGTCGGAGATCAGCCAGTCGGGCGACACCGACCTGTCCAAGTCCTTCGTCTATCCCAAGCCCCGGCTGCAGACGACCTTCACCCCCGCGCCGGGCCACCAGTTCCGGGTGCGGATCGAGCGCGAGGTCGGCCAGCTGGACTTCGGCGACTTCGTCGCCTCGGCCGACATCGACATCGGCCAGGTCGAGGCCGGCAACCCCGACCTCGAGCCGCAGAAGGCCTGGGTGATCGAGGGCGTCTATGAGCGGCGCTTCTGGGACGAGGGCGTGTTCGACGTCACCTGGAGCCATGCCGAGATCGAGGATGTGGTCGACCTGATCCCGCTCACCGGCGGCTTCGAGGGCGTGGGCAACATCGGCGACGGGACCTCGGACTTCGTCCAGTTGCGGTTGACCTTGCCGACGGATCGCCTGGGCATTTCCGGCGGGCGTTTGATCGTGCGCGGCAATTGGTCGTGGACCGAGGTCACCGACCCGCTGACGGGTGAGCCGCGCCGTTTCCAGGGCAACCAGCATTTCGGCTGCGGCGCGAGCTTCAACCAGGACCTGCGCGGCGGCCGTTGGGCCTGGGGCGTGGAGCACGGCTGCAACACCGACCGGGGGACCAGCTTCCGCATCCGCGAGGTCCGCGACGGCTATGCCGAGCCCTTCGTGACCCTGTACGGCCAGTGGAAGCCCGACGGCCGCACCACGGTGCGCGTCGACCTCGGCAATGCCACCGACCGCGCCCGCGGTTTTGACCGCGACATCTACACCGGCCCCCGCGACGCCAGCCCCGTCGCCTTCCGCGAAACCCGCCGCACGAAGATGAGCCCCTGGCTGTTCGTCCAGGTCAGGCGGACGTTCTAGGACCCTCTCCCGGCGGGAGAGGGCTTGAGCGCACGGCGGCGGAGCCGTCGTCCTTGCGCGAAAGGGTGAGGGGATGATGTCAAAGGTGAGCCCCTCACCCTTTCGGCTGGCGCATCGCTGACGCTCTGCGAGCCTCAAGCCCTCTCCCGCCGGGAGAGGGATGAGCCGCGCGCAAATTCGCCGCTCCTCAGCACAAAAAAAGGGCGGCGCCGTTTCCAGCGCCGCCCCTCTACGTCGTGACGTCAGCCGTCAGCGGACGCCGGCCATGCCCTTCTTCAGGATGGGCGAGAGCAGCAGCAGGAAGACGCC
>CAMCIP010000223.1 GCA_945874855.1 Brevundimonas vancanneytii | reverse complement strand
ACTTCAGCCGGTCCTCGGCCTTGTCGATCACCTCGGCCTTGGCGCCGATCAGCTCGCAGCCGTATTTCGTGAGCACGCCGGCGGCGTCCAGCTTCAGCGCGGTGTTCAACGCCGTCTGCCCGCCCATGGTGGGCAGCAGCGCGTCGGGGCGTTCCTTCGCGATGATCTTTTCCACGATCTCGGGCGTGATGGGCTCGATGTAGGTGGCGTCCGCCAGCCCCGGGTCGGTCATGATGGTGGCGGGGTTGGAGTTCACCAGAATGACCCGGTAGCCCTCGGCCTTCAGCGCCTTGCACGCCTGCACGCCCGAATAGTCGAACTCGCAGGCCTGACCGATCACGATCGGCCCGGCCCCGATGATCAGGATCGACTGGATGTCCGAGCGTCTGGGCATCTCAGCCTCCTCTAGTTGGTCACGACCGCGCACTCCCAGCCGTCGTAGTCCAGCTGGAAGGCCGCGGCCCAGGATTGCATCATGGCCGAGACCGGGGCGAAGGCGGCCTCGTCCACCGCCATGGTCGTCTCGAGAATGGTCGAGTCGTCGGTGCCACTCGTGACGAAGCCGGCCCGCTTGGCCACCTCCACCAGATCGTCGTGGCCGCCGTCGCCGTGGAAGAAGAACAGGGTATGGCGGGGCGTGATGCCGGAATCGCCATGCTGGGCCAGGGCGGCGCGCACCATGGCGTCCCGTTCGGCATGGCTGGCGGCGTCGTTGGGCAGGGCGGTCTCTCTCGCGCGCGCGCGCCCGGCGGCGCGCAGATGCGGGACCGGGTGCGTTCTCGTTGTCGGTTAAGAGGCCCGTCTAAGGCCGAGGGGGCGGGGGGGCAAGCGGCGTTGATGCGTCGACCGGCTTCTTTTCCACCTCCTGTCATCCGGGAGGCGAAAGCGATGACCACTTTCCCTAACCCCGGCTATGCTTAGGCAGGCTGCCAAGCTCAGGGTCGACCTGAATCCGCCGGGGGCAAGATGGAACGGATCAAGTCGGCCCGGGCGTGGCTGCGCAAGGAACTGGGGCACAGTTGGCTGGTTTTTGTCGGCTTTCTCGCCCTTTCCGGACTGATAGGTATTTTCTCCAGCATCCGCGCCGTCATCGAGCTGTTCAGCCTGCTGCTGATGGCCGTCTATCGGCTTACCGATCCGTGGTTGGAGCCGTGGCTGGGCAGCCTGGGGGTCGACAACCGCCACCACCTCGCCTCGAACCTGATCCTCTACGCTCTGCTGAGCCTGATCCTGACTGGTGTTTTCGTGTGGATGCGGCATCGCAGGATCGTCGCAGGGTTCGAGCAGGATGACCGCGCGGCGGCGGCCCGCCGCAAGGCTGAGGCGCTAGGCGACGCGGCCGCGGGAGGTGCCGTCGGTGGTGGCGTGTTGGGGGGACTTGCGGGGGCCGCCCTCGGACTTCTGTTCGCTCCGGTGGCCCTACCTCTGCTGGCCGTGGGTGTGGCGGCCGGTGGACTGTCTGGAGCTGCAGCTCATCACGACGAGACCCTGATGCTTCAGGCGAATCAGCCGGACATCACGGCTGAGCAGCGCCGGACCCACCAGAGGAGGGCGACCCGCATCTCAGCTCGAGTGCTGGCCAGCACTCTGAGCAAGGCCATGCTAATCTGTCTGGCGATCGGCCTCATGACCTATCAACGCTCACCGGGCTGGAATTTCGCGAGGGAGATGGAGCTCAGAACGGAGTGGGGGCTGGCGTGGGCGGCCTGCAAACTGCAGCCCGAGGACACCCTTGTCCTCGAGATGGCACCCGTCAATCGTGCCGACGGCGGGCGGCAGCGCAACCTTTGCGCCGACGGTCTGGCGATGCGACGTGCCGAGGCCTTGGCCCAGATCCGAGCCCGAGAAGAGGGGAGCAGTGGCCGCGACTAGCGGCGTTCGATCGTCGCGATCCAGTCTGGAAGCTCCGAGATGGAGGACAGGGAGGCATAGCGCGGGTGGCCTTCCGGGGCGTCGGCCAGCTCGTGGGCCCAGGTGACGTGATAGGGGATGTGCACGCCCCAGGCGCCGGCAGCGACGGCGGGCAGGACGTCGGACTTCATGCTGTTGCCGGCCATCAGGGCCTCGTCCGGCCCCGTGCCGTGCCGCGCGAAGACCCGCTCATAGGTGCCGCGGTCCTTTTCCGACACAATCTCCACCGCCGCGAACAGGTCGCCGAGGCCCGAGGCCGCCAGCTTGCGCTCCTGGTCCAGCAGATCGCCCTTGGTGATCAGGATCAGGCGATGGCGTTCGGACAGGGCCGCCAGCGCCTCGTCCACGCCGGGCAGGGTCTCGACCGGGTGGGCGATCATCTCGCGCCCGGCGGCCAGGATCTCCCGCACCACGGCGGGCGGCGCCTCGCCGTCGCACAGCTCCATGGCCGTCTCCAGCATCGACAGGGTGAAGCCCTTGATGCCGTAGCCGTAGAGGCGAAGGTTGCGGCCCTCGACCTCGCTCAGCCGGGCCTCGATCTCCGCCCGGTCCCCGTGCGGGGCCAGCAGGTCAAGAAACCGCGCCTGGGTCAGACGAAAGATCGTCTCATTGTGCCAGAGGGTGTCGTCGGCATCGAGGCCGACCGTGGTGATGGGCATGACGGGGGGATTGGCGCGATGCGCGCGCCGGGTCAACGCGCCTCATTGCCGAACGGCACGGGGCGGAGCACGGGTCGGGCATGGGCGAAGCGGCAGTGGTGATCGGGGCGTCGGGCGGGATCGGGGCCGCCGTGACCGCGCAACTGCGCGCGTCCGGCAGGTTCGGGGTGGTCCACGCCCTGTCGCGTGGCACGAGTCTGGACCTTGAGGACGAGACCACGATCGCCGCGGCCGCTGGCCGGGTGGCCGACGGGCCGATCCCGACGCTGATCTTTGTCGCCACGGGCGTGCTGCACGACGGCCTGACGCCGGAGCGGTCCTACAGGTCCATGACGGCGGACCATCTCCTGCGCGACTATCGGATCAACGCCGTGGGCCCCGCGCTGGTCGCCAGACATTTCGTCCCGCTTTTCCCGCGCGACCGGCGGGCGGTGTTCGCGGCCCTGTCGGCGCGGGTGGGATCGATCGGCGACAACCGGCTGGGCGGGTGGCACGCCTATCGCGCGTCCAAGGCCGCCCTGAACATGATCCTGAGAAATCTGGCGGTCGAATTGGCGCGCAGCCATCCTCAGGCGGTGGTGGCGGGCCTGCACCCCGGCACGGTCCGGACCGACCTCAGCGCGCCGTTCCAGAAGGGCGTGCCGGCCGGGCGGTTGTTTACACCCGACGTTTCCGCCACGCGTCTGCTGACAGTGATCGACGGTCTTGGGCCGGCCGATTCCGGCGGCGTCTTCGCCTGGGACGGTGCGCGCATTCCGGAGTGAAGCGTAGTCGGTCCTGCCCGGACGATTGACGCCGGACCCGTCCGCGTCGTTCATCGGGGGATGCAAGCGACCCTGCCCGCGCGGCTGTACGGCGATCCCGAGGCCTGGACGCGGGAGCGGGGTGAGGTGTTCGGCCGGACCTGGCTGTTCCTCGGCCATGAGGCGGAGCTGGCCGCCGCCGGGGACTGGATCGCGACCGATGTGGCGGGCCACCGGCTTATGGCGGTGCGGGGCGAGGACGGCCTGATCCGGGCCTTTCACAACGTCTGCCGCCATCGCGCCGGGCCACTGGTCACCGGTGCGGCCGGGTCCTGCGGGCGGGAACTGGTCTGCGCCTATCACGGGTGGCGATATGCCCTGGACGGGCGGTTGCGGGCCGCGACGGGCTTTGGCGCGGCCGCGGGCTTCGATCCCCGGGCGCTGGGGCTGCTCGGCCTGGCCGTGGAGACCTGGCGCGGGCTGGTGTTCGCCGCCATCGATCCGGCCGCCCCCCTTGCCCGGTCCGTGGCGCCGATCGACGCCCTTCTGGTCGCGCGCGGCCTCGACCTGGCCCTGCCCGCCCTGCGCCGCGACCACGCCCTGGACTGCGACTGGAAGGTCTATGTCGAGAACTATCTCGAGGGCTATCACATCGATGCCGTCCACCCGGCGCTGGCCGCGGATCTGGGCGGAAGCGACTATCGCGTGCGGGTCGAGGGCGACTG
>CAMCIP010000222.1 GCA_945874855.1 Brevundimonas vancanneytii | reverse complement strand
CCGATCCCCGCCCGCCCAGCAGCACCCAGGTCGACCAGTCGACCTCCGGCGTCAGCTGATGCTCAAGAAGGTCCGGCGTCCCCGCAATCGCCCTCCGGCGTTCGGGGATTGTAAGTCCAGCCAGCCAGGCGCTTTCGCTCGATCGTGGTCCGCAGGCGATCGAGACGGGATTGCAGTTCGGCCCCAAGCCGCTCCAGCTCTGCGGGGTCTTCGGGTTCGCCTCCACGGTCGTCGTCGCTCATCTCCGCCTCGTCTTCCTCGGTCCCGGGCGCCAGGGCTGCCAGCAGCTTGCCCGCCCGCGCCGCATTGGCGACGCAGCGGAAATGCCGGTCGATGCCGGCCACGTCGCCCCTGGTGATCTCGCTGTCCTGCAGGGCCTGGACGCCGCGCTCGACTTCCGCCGCCAGCCGCAGGCGCAGGCCCTCTACCCAGGCCCGCGTCCCGATCCCCGCTTCAGTCCCTTTTCCGGCCATGACCGAACTCTAGGCCCTCAGCGCACCCAGCCGCGCCGAACGCCGCGGGAAACGTCATGCCTGCTGAAATCATGGCAGAAATCGGCGCATGACCGCGGAGTGCCCCCCGTTCGGCGCGCGCACTGACGCCGGGACGTCGCGGCTCAGGCCTCGAGCCGGTCGCGTCGCGCCTCGGGCGGCAGACTCCGGGTCGCCGCGGCCATGGCCGACAGCAACTGACGGACCTGGATCGGCTTGCCGACATGGCCGTCCATGCCCGCCTCCCGGCAGCGCGCGACCAGTTCCGGCTGGACACTGGCGGTCAGGGCCACGATCGGCACCCGGGCCAGATCCCCCTCCAGCGACCGGATCGCCCGGGTCGCCTCCAGCCCGTCCATCTCGGGCATATGCACATCCATCAGGATCAGATCATAGACCCCGCGCCGTGCCGCCTCGAGCGCCTCTGCGCCATTCTCGACCGTGTCCACGGTCATCCCGACGCCGGCCAGGATGGCGCTCACCAGTTCGCGGTTCGCCGCCACATCATCGGCGATCAGCACGCGCAGCGTCGTCGACGCCGCGTCCTCGGCCGCGCCCGCCGCGACGGTCCCGGCGTCGGCGACGGCCAGCGGAACCTGGAACCAGAAGGTCGCTCCCCCGCCCGGCGTCCCCCGCGCCCCGATCTCACCACCCATCATCCCGATCAACCGTCGGCTGATGGCCAGCCCCAGCCCCGTCCCGCCATAGACCCGCGTGGTTGAGGCGTCGGCCTGGGTGAAGCGCTCGAACAACTGCTCGACCTTCTCGGGCGCGAGACCGATACCGGTGTCGGTCACAGCCACGCTCAGGACCCCGTCCGGCGCGGTGACGCTCAACGTCACCGATCCGCGGGCCGTGAACTTCACCGCATTGGACAGGAAGTTCAGGGTCACCTGCCGAAGCCGTCCCTCGTCCCCCACCAGGCGCCCGGGAAGATCGTCGGCGAGCTCGATCCTGAGCTCCAGACCCTTGGCCCGGCACTGGCTCTCCACAATCGCGGCGGCGTCATGGGCCATGGCGCGAGGATCGAACGCCTGCTGTTCCAGATCGACGGCCTCGGCCTCGAGTTTGGAGTAGTCGAGGATGTCGTTGATGACCCCGAGCAAGGCCTCGCTGGCCGTGGCGATCCGGTCGACATGGCGTCGCTCGTCAGGCCCCAGGTTCGGGCTGGCCTGCAGCAGGCCGGAGAAGCCGATCACACTCGTCAACGGTGTCCTCAGCTCATGGGACATGTTGGCGAGGAACTCCGACTTGGCCCGGGCCCCGGCCTCGGCCCGGTCCCGTGCCTCGATCAGCTCGGTCTCCAGAAGGTGCGTCTCACTGATGTCGCGCACCACGTCATGATACTCGAGCGGCCGCCCCTGCGCATCGCGGATCAGGCGCGGGTGCGCCTCCAGCCAGACTTCGAGACCATCCTTTCGAATGCCGCGATAGCGAACCCGCGTCGAGGGTGTGCCCTGCGGCGACCGGCGGAGGGTCATGAAGACTTCCCGCACCCGGGCCACATCGTCCGTGTGCATGAAGTCCGAAAAGGCGCGCCCGACCAGGTCGTCAGGACGATATCCCATCGGCCCCTCGATGGAGGGCGACACATAGGTGAACCGTCCGTCCAGGGCATAGGTGGCGATGACGTCGGTCGCATTGTCGGCCAGCAGGCGATAGCGCGTCTCGCTGGCCCTCAGGACCTGCTCGGCCTCGACCCGCTCCGTGATGTCCTGGAACACCCCGATCAGCCCCACGGGAACGCCGGCCTCGTCGGTCTCGACCCGCGCCCGGGTCGCCACCCGACGACCGTCGCACGTCGGACCCACCAGCCTGAGTTCCAGATCATAGCCCTGGCCCGTCATGATGGCCCGCTCGACACAGGCCGTGAGCAGGTCGCGATCCTCGGGATGATAGTCGACCAGGAAGCTGCACTGGCCGGGATCGAAGGTCGCCCGGTCGCGCCCGTGGATGCGATAGACCGCATCCGACCAGCTCACCGACTTGTCCTCCAGATTGAGCCGCCATCTTCCGACGCCCGACATGTCCTCGGCCAGCGCCAGCATCTCGAGGTCCTTGGCCTGGTCCCGCAACAGACGGCTGTTGCCGATCTCGCGGCCCACCATGGCCGCCAGACGTCCGAGGCTCTCGATCTGGGCCCGGGTCGGTGTCCCCCTGGCGACGGTGTCGAAGACACAGATCGCCCCTTCGGTTTCGCCGTCGTCCCGGGTGATCAGGGCGCCGGCGCCGAAGCGGACGCCGGCCTCGACGACCAGGGGATCTGTCGCGAAGCGGGGATCCACCGACGCATCCTCGACGACCAGGACCGTCCCGGGCTCGGATCCGGCCATGTGGTTACAGAAGCTCGTGGCGCAGGGGATCTGGTCGGTGCTGAAGCCCAACCGGGTGCCGAACCACCGCCGGTCCTCTTCCTGCACCCGGATCAGGGCCATGGGCGCATCGAACAGCGTGGCCGCCAATTCGGTCAGCTGCTGGAACGTCTGGCTCTTCCGCACAGCCTCTCCCCCGGGGACCCACGGCCAGACGGCCGAATCAGGAGGAAAGATACATCACTCGCCTACCGGCGTTAGTCCCCGCTCCACTGCCCACTCCGGCGCCTCGAAGTCCAGGGCGTCCTCGGCCTCGGCCAGGGTCTCTTCCGACACGGTGAGGCCCCGGATCGACACGCCAGCGGAATGCACGGTTTCGGGGTCCCCGCTGACCAGCGGATGCCACCAGGCCAGCCCCCTTCCCTCGTGCAGCCGACGATAGGCGCACGACATCGGCATCCACTCCAGCGCCTCGATGTTGTGCGGCGTCAGGGCGATGCAGTCCGGCACATGCACCTTGCGCCGCTCATAGTCCGAGCACCGGCACGACGCCGGATCGAACAGCTTGCAGTGCACCCGGGTCGGGATCACCTCGCCGGTGTCCTCGTCCTCGAACCGGATCAGGCAGCACAGTCCGCACCCGTCGCACAGGCTCTCCCATTCGGCGGGCGACATCTGCGCGAGCGTCTTCGTTTCCCAGAAGGGCCTGGTCACCGGCGCGCCACTCACACCGCCACGGCCCGGGCCATGTCGGCGTCCGCCGCCTTGCGCAAGGCGTCCTCGGCCCAGGCATTCAGGCTGCGCCCACTCAACTCCGCGGCCTTGGCCACACGGGCGTGAACCTCGGGATCCACCCTGAACATCACCTTGCCCGAATAGGGCCTGTCCGGGGATTTTCCGATCTTCGCGCAGGTCTCGACATAGTCGTCCACCGCCTCGCGAAATGCAGCCTTCAGTTCGGCTACGGTGTCGGCGTGAAAGCCGACCCCGTCACGAATTCCGGCGATCCTTCCGAAGAAGATTTCGTCCTCGGCGTCGAACTCGACGGCAGCCGAATACCCCCTGTAGGTCATCATGCTCATGGCTCGACTCCCAGTCTTGTCAGAAACGCCCGCGCGGCCCTGACCTGATATCGTTTGGCCTCCTTCGCGGGGTGGGGCCGATGAAAAAACTCTGCTTCCACCCTCTTGGCGAAGCGCACCCGCGACCCTGAACCTTCTACGATCCGGCACCCCACAGCGATCAGCAG
>CAMCIP010000221.1 GCA_945874855.1 Brevundimonas vancanneytii | reverse complement strand
CGCGCGCCCTGTACGGCGACCCCGTCCTGCTGGTGCTGGACGAGCCCAACTCCAACCTCGATCAGGATGGCGAGGCGGCCTTGATGGGTGCGGTCAAGGATGCGGCGGCCCGCGGCGCCGCAGTGGTCATCGTGGCACACCGGGCCGGGGTGCTGGCCCGCGTCGATCGCCTGCTGATGCTGAACGGCGGGGCCGTGGTGGCCGAGGGGCCGCGCGAAGCGGTGCTGGCCCAGGCCCGCGCGCCCGGGGCGGCCCAGGAGGCGAACGCCCGATGAGCGACCTGTCCTTTCCCCCGCTGAGGGAGGAGCCGCCGACAGCGGTGCCCGACGCGCCGACTGCGCCCGTGCCGCCCGCGTCCATTCCCGACGCGCCGATGATGGAGGTGCGGATCGGCCTTCTGGCGATCGTCGCCTTCTTCGGCCTGTTTCTGGGCTGGGCCGCCTTCTATCCGCTCGACGCCGGGGCCTTCGCCCAGGGCCAGGTGGCCGTCTCCGGCAACCGCCAGGCGGTCCAGCACCGCGACGGGGGCGTGGTCGGCGCCCTGCATGTGGCGGAGGGCGACGCGGTCAAGGCCGGCCAGGTGCTGGTCGAGGTCTCCAGCGGCGAGCTGGCGGCGACCGAGCGCGGCCTGACCGGTCAGGTTGTGGCCCTGCTGGCCCAACGGTCGCGCCTGATCGCCGAGCGCGACGGCCTGGGCGGCGTGGCCGAGCCGGCGGAGTTCGCCGGTCTGTCGCCTGAGGACCGCATCCTGGCCGACGAGGCCCTGCGTCTTCAGCGTCAGCAGTTCGGGGCCCGGCGCACGGGCCGGACCACGGAGCGCGGCGTGCTGGGACAGCGGGTCAGTCAACTGGAACAGCAGATGGAGGGCTATCAGCGCCAGATCACGGCCAATGCCGAGCAGCGGCGCCTGATCGAGGACGAGCTGACCGACATCCGCCGTCTGGCCGAACAGGGCTATGCCCCGCTCAGCCGCGTCCGGGCGCTGGAGCGTCAGGCCGCCCAGCTGGACGGCGAGGCCGGGGCCCTGCGCGCCCAGGTGGCCCGCACCGGAGAGCAGATCGGCGAGACCCGGCTGCAGATGTCCTCGGTCGGCGACACGATGAACGAGGACGTGGCCGATCAGCTGAGGAACGTCGAGGTCCAGTTGAACGAGCTGCAGCCCCGCCTGACCTCGGTGCGCGCCCAGATCGCCCGCAACCAGGTGCGCGCGCCCGTCAGCGGCCAGGTCGTGGGCCTGACCGTCTTCACGGATGGCGGCGTGATCCAGGCGGGCCAGACCCTGATGGAGATCGTGCCCGACGACGCCTCGCCCATCATCGTGGCCGAGATCGACCCGACCGACGTCGACAATCTGGCCATCGGCCAGACCACCCAGATCATGTTCCCGGGCCTGCGCGAGGGCAATCCGCCGCGGTTGGCCGGCGAGGTCATGCGCATCTCGGCCGACAGCCTGTCGGACGATCAGACCGGCCGTCGCTGGTTCCGGGTCGAAATCGTGGTGCCCGAGGCAGAGATGGCCAAGCTGGGCCGCGCCGGCGACGCCGTCAGGCCCGGGGCTCCGGTCGAGGTCGTGGTCCTGACCCGCAAGCGCACTGCGCTCCAGTATCTGTTCGAGCCGCTGATGCGCGGCCTGTGGCGGTCAGGGACGGAACAGTGAAGTCGGGCATTGGGCAGTAGGCAGCAGGCCGGAAATCCGGGGGGCTTGGGGTGGAAGCTGCGTCCATCGAGGCGCTGCCCAATCCCTACTCCCTACTCCCTACTCCCTACTCCCTACTCCCTACTCCCTACTGCCTGCCTCCTGCCGCCTACCCCCTCTTCGCCTCCAGCCGATACCGGTGCAGCAGCGGCTCGGTGTAGCCATTGGGCTGGGTCGCGCCTTCGAAGACCAGGGCGCGGGCGGCCTGGAAGGCGAGGCTGGCATCAGGGTCCGTCGCCATGGGGCGGTACAGGGGATCGGCCGCGTTCTGGGCGTCGACCCGGGCCGCCATGCGCAGCAGGGCCGCCTCCACCTGTTCACGGGTGCAGACGCCATGCATCAGCCAGTTGGCCAGGTGCTGGGAGGAGATGCGCAGGGTGGCCCGGTCCTCCATCAGGCCGACGTCGTGGATGTCCGGCACCTTGGAGCAGCCCACGCCCTGGTCGATCCAGCGCACGACATAGCCCAGCAGGCCCTGGCAGTTGTTGTCCAGCTCCTCGGCCACCTCGGTGGCGGTCCGGTTGCGACCGGTCGCCAACGGCGGGGTCAGCAGGTCGTCCAGACCCGGCACGGGGCGCGCCGCGATGCCGGCCCTCAGGGCGAAGACGTCGGTCTGGTGATAGTGCAGCGCGTGCAGGGTCGCGGCAGTCGGTGACGGCACCCAGGCGGTGTTGGCCCCCGTACGGGGATGGGCCGCCTTCTGATCCATCATCTCGGCCATGCGATCCGGGGCGGCCCACATGCCCTTGCCGATCTGGGCCCGGCCGTCGAGGCCACAGGCCAGACCGATCGCCACATTGCGCGCCTCATAGGCGGCGATCCAGGGCGAGGCCTTGATCTCGCCCTTGCGGACCACCGGGCCGGCCTTCATTGCCGTATGGATCTCGTCGCCGGTCCGGTCGAGGAAGCCGGTGTTGATGAAGACGATGCGGTTGCGGACCGCGTGGATGCAGGCCGCCAGATTGGCCGAGGTGCGCCGCTCCTCGTCCATGACGCCGACCTTCATGGTCCAGCGGTCCAGCCCCAGAAGGTCCTCGACCCGATCGAACAACCGGTCGGTGAAGGCGCATTCGTCCGGCCCGTGCATCTTGGGCTTGACCACATAGATCGACCCGGCCCGACTGTTCCGGAACCGGCCGAGGCCGCGCAGGTCATGCAGGCCGATCAGGCCGGTGACCAGGGCGTCCAGCACCCCTTCGAACCCCTCCGACCCATCGGCCAGGCGCACCGCCGGGGTCGTCATCAGGTGGCCGACATTGCGGATGAACAGCAGCGACCGCCCGGGCAGGGTCAGCGTCGATCCGTCCGGCGTCATGACCGTGCGATCCGGCGCCAGGGCGCGGGTCAGGGTCTGCCCGCCCTTGTCGAAGGTGTCGGTCAGGTCGCCCCGCATCAGGCCCAGCCAGTTCCGGTAGGCGGCCACCTTGTCCGCCGCGTCCACGGCGGCGACAGAATCCTCAAGATCGACGATGGTCGTCAGCGCCGCCTCCAGCACCACGTCGGCGATGCCCGCAGGATCGGCGGCACCGATCGGTGTCGACGGATCGAACACTACCTCGACATGCAGGCCGTTGTGGCGAAACAGACGGCCACGTTCGGTGGCCCCGACGTATTGGCCGGGGTCCCGCAGGACGATGCCGTGGGCATGCGGATCGCGCAGGTCGGCCCAGGATCCCTCGGCGAGAGGCACGGTCTCATCCAGGAAGGCCTTGGCGCGGGCCACGACGCGGGCCCCCCGCGCGGCGTCATAGGGACCGGGCGGCGGCGCGTCGCCGAGCGCGTCCGTGCCATACAGAGCGTCGTACAGGCTGCCCCAGCGGGCATTGGCGGCATTCAGCGCAAAGCGGGCGTTCAGCGACGGCACCACCAACTGGGGCCCTGCGGTCCTCGCCACCTCCGGATCGACCCTGGCGGTCGCCACCTGGAACGACGCAGGCTCGTCGACCAGATAGCCAATCTCACGCAGGAAGGCGGCCGTGGCCAAAGGGTCGTGGGGCTGTTCCCTTCGGGCCTCATGCCAGCCGTCGATGCGGGCCTGAAGGTCGTCGCGGACGGCCAGAAGAGCCCGCCCCTGCCCTGCGGCCCAATCGAACAGGTCCGAGGCGCCCGCCCAGACGGCCCCGGCGTCCAGACCCAGCCCCGGCAGGACCTCGTCCTCGACGAAGGCCGCCAGTTCGGCGTCGACGGTCAGTCCGGCGCGGGCGATCATCGGCATGGCGGCTCCTCGGGTGGGTCCTGGGCAAGGCGTCCTGAAACATTCCGTGATGACGTCACGGAAGTCGAGGGGGCCGCGACGGAGTTGGCCTGTCGGCGCGCGCCTGCTACGCCCGGCGTCCCGCCCGGCGGGCCCGTAGCTCAATGGTTAGAGCCGACCGCTCATAACGGTCTGGTTGCAGGTTCGAGTCCTGCCGGGCCTACCGCCG
>CAMCIP010000220.1 GCA_945874855.1 Brevundimonas vancanneytii | reverse complement strand
CTTGCCGCGCCGGCGCGTCTGTTCGCCCAACAGGACGGGCGCATAGCCGTCGGCGGCGCTGAGGATCAGGGTGCCATCCCTGACCGCGGCCCGGGCATTGACCAGCAGTTGCGGTGAGCGGCCCGACAGATCGCAGGCCAGACGGATCGCCAGACCCAGAGCCCGCGCCGTCTGGCGCTGTTCAGGCGACAGCAGCCGCTCCACCGTGGTCGGCTCGGGCGTCGCCACCGGTCCGGCGTAGCGGGCGCTGACGGTCGAGGCGAGAAAGGCCCGCTCCGCATGGGTCTGGCCCGGCACCGGCGCGCGCAGCACCTGGTCGAAAGCCAGCTCCACCCGGTGGTCCGGATGCAGCCGCGCGCCCAGATCGGCCAGCCGGCAGGCGGCGTCGGCCAGCAGGGCGTCGCGCTCGTTTGAGAAGGCGGCGGGCAGGGCTTCGAGGATCGGCTGGATCCAGCCCTTCAGGGCCGACGGCAGGCTGGGCGAAATGCCTTGCCGCGCGCCCAGGGCGGTGCAGCCCGCCAGCAGCGGGTCGTCGTTCGCCAGGTCGGGCTCCAGCGTCTCGAACATCAGCCCCTCGCGCACACCCCAGGCCGAGGTGATGATCCGCTTAAGGCCCAGCGTGTCGATCAGCCCCTCGAGCACGAGGGCGGCGTAGGGCAGGGTCTCGGCGCGCTTGCGCGACACGCCGGGCCAGGCCTCGAGCGAGCTGCGTGACGACCGGGCCAGCAGCCGGGCGATGTCGCGGGCCTCTTCGGCGTCCAGCACATACTGGTGCACGATGTGCAGGGGATAGCGGATGTGGCGCATGTGGACCTGGGCCAGGGTCCGCCAGGCCCCTCCGACGGCGTAGAGGGTGTCGTGGGCATAGCCGCCGGCGGGCTTCAGCCGCTGCTCGATCATCGCCTTCAGCCGGCCGATGTCGAACCCCGCCGGATCGGCCAGCGAGAACGGCCCCAGCGGCAGGGTGATGCCGCGCCCCACGTCGCCGGCCCTGACCCGGGTCAGCTCCAGACTGGCACCCCCCAGATCAGCGGCCACGCCGTCGGCGTCCGGAATGCCGGCCAGCACGCCCAGGGCGGCGTATTTCGCCTCCTCCTCGCCGGACAGTATGCGGATGTTCAACCCGGTCTCGGCGGCCACGCGGTCACAGAAGGCCTGACCGTCGGCGGCGTCGCGCACCGCGGCCGTGGCCGCGACGAAGGTCCGCGCCGGGCGGACGCCGTCGATCACGGCGGCGAACCGCTTCAGCGCCGTCAGGGCCTGGGCCGCCCCGTCCTCCGACAGCCGCCCGGTGAGGGTCATGTCGCGACCAAGCCCGGCCAGCACCTTTTCGTTGAACACGGTCCAGACGGCCCGGCCTTCCAGCCGGTAGAGCACCAGGCGCACCGAGTTGGAGCCGATGTCGATGGCCGCCACATCCTGGGACGTCACGGCGGACGTCAGGCCATGGGGCATCAGGCGCGGCCCGTCCGGTCCAGCCGCAGCTGCGCCGGCAGGATCTTCACCTTGCGGCCCCGGCCCGACAGGCTGGGGTTGGTCATGAAGTATTTGTGCGCCGAGAAGGGCCGTTCCGGATCTACCGGCGGGACACGGCGATACTCGCCGTCGGCACCGAGGGTCCAGCTCTGGGCGTCATCCTTCAGATTGGCGACCAGGATCTGGTCCAGAACCTGGTCATGCACCGTCGGATTCAGCACCGGCGTCATCAGCTCGACCCGGCGGTCGAGATTGCGCGGCATCCAGTCGGCGGAGGAGATGAACAGTTTCGCCTTGTCATGCGGCAGGTCCCGACCGGCCGCAAAGGCCACGATCCGGCTGTGTTCGAGGAACCGGCCGACGATCGACTTGACCCGGATGTTCTCGCTCAGGCCGGGTACCCCGGGCCTGAGGCAGCAGATGCCGCGGATGATCAGCTCGATCCTCACCCCGGCCTGGCTGGCGCGGTACAGGGCGTCGATGACCACGGGGTCGACCAGGGCGTTCATCTTGGCCCAGATGGCGGCCGGCTTGCCCCGGGCGGCAGAGGCGATCTCGCCCTCGATCAGCCGGATCAGCCCCGGCTTCATGTCGAGGGGCGAGACGATCAGTGCCTCCAGATCGTCGGGCGTGGCGTTGCCGGTGATGTAGTTGAACACCCGCGTCGCATCCCGCGCCAGCATGGGATCGCAGGTGAACAGGCTCAGGTCGGTGTAGATGCGGGCCGTGATCGGGTGATAATTGCCCGTGCCGAAATGGCAGTAGGTGCGCAGCGCATCGCCCTCGCGCCGCACGACCACGCTGACCTTGGCGTGGGTCTTGTACTCCACGAAGCCGAAGACGACGTGGACGCCGGCCCGCTCCATGGCCCGGGCCCAGCGCAGATTGGCCTCCTCGTCGAACCGGGCCTTCAGCTCGACCAGGGCGGTGACGTTCTTGCCGTTCTCGGCCGCCTCGATCAGGGCCGCCACGATCGGACTGTCGCGAGAGGTACGGTACAGGGTCTGCTTGATGGCCAGCACGTTCGGGTCACGCGCCGCCTGCCGCAGGAACTGCACCACCACGTCGAAGCTCTCGAACGGGTGGTGGATCAGCATGTCCTTTTCGCGGATGGCCGCGAAGATGTCGCCGCCGTTGTCCCGGACACGCTCTGGATAGCGCGGCTCATAGCCCTTGAACTTCAGGTCGGGATGGCCGCCGGATATCAGCTCCGACAGCTGGGCCAGGCCCAGCATGCCGTCGACGAGGATGACGTCCTGCGGCGCGGCGTCCAGCTGTTCGGTGATGAAGGTGCGCAGGTCGTCCGGCATGGAGGCCTCGATCTTGATGCGCACGACCGAGCCCATGCGACGCTGCTTCAGCGCCTCCTCGAACTCCATGACCAGGTCTTCGGCCTCTTCCTCGATTTCGATGTCGCTGTCGCGGATCAGGCGGAAGACGCCGCGCTCGAGCACCTCGCAGCCGGGGAACAGGTGGTCGATGAAGAGCATCAACAGGCTCTCCAGCGTCACAAACCGGGTCTTGCCGGGCCGTGAGCGGCCGTCGGTCGCCAGCGGCCAGAACCGCTTCACCTGGGTGGGCACGGGCACCAGGGCGTAAAGCGTCCGCCCGTCCGCCTTGCGCCTCAGCTTCATCGCCAGGGAGAAGCCCAGATTGGGCAGGAAGGGGAACGGATGGGCCGGGTCGATCGCCATCGGCGTGAGGATGGCGAAGAGCTGGTTCAGAAACTCCGGCTCCAGCCGGTCACGCTCGGTCTTGGTGATCCGGGCCGCGTCGATCACCTCTATCCCGGCGGTCGCCATCTCCTTGCGCAGCTTGCGCCAGCGCTTTTGCTGCTCGGCCATGAGCCGGCCTGCCGCCGCATTGACCCGCTCCAGCGCCTCGGCCGGCGTCAGCCCGTCGGGCGAGACGATCCGGACACGCTCGCGCACCTGACCCTTCAGGCCGGCGACGCGGGTCATGTAGAACTCATCCAGATTGTTGGCCGAGATCGACAGGAACCGCAGGCGCTCCAGCAGGGGATGGTCGGGGTTGGCCGCCTCCTCCATGACCCGGGCGTTGAAGGCCAGCCAGGAGAGCTCCCGATTGAAGAACCGCTCCGGCGAGGCCATCAGGTCGCGCGACAGCTTCAACTGCGGGGCGCGCGAAGTCGGGACGTCCTCGCCCTGCGTCGGGTCGCTGATCACCACGGAGTCGCTCATGACCCGGTTCTGGCCCGCCCGGCCCGCGCCCGCAACCGCGAAGGCGTCATGAAGTGGCTTCAGTCCTCGTCACCCGGGCGCGGGGGGCCGAGGACGCGGCGGGCGGCGAGGCGGCTGATCGGACCCGGGCCGGCGTCCAGACGCGCGACCACCTCCTCCACGGCCTCGGACGACCGGTCGATCCGCCGGACCAGCCAGGGGATCAGATCCGGCGGCGGGGCGATGGCGCGCCGGGCGAAGGCAGCGTGCAGCATGGCGGCCAACACGACGTCGTCGGGTGCCGCGATCGCCACATGCGGCACGGCGTCAAGCCGCGAGCGAAGGTCGGGCAGGGTGGTCTTCCATCGCGACGGCGCGCTGCGCGCCACCAGCAAGAGTGCGCCGCCACTCGATCGGGCCAGATTGATCAGGTGGAACAGGGTCTCGTCGTCCGCGTCGGGTGCGCGGTCCA
>CAMCIP010000219.1 GCA_945874855.1 Brevundimonas vancanneytii | reverse complement strand
GGCCAGGCCGATCCGGACCGCGCCGAGACGGGCCGGCACGGCCACGGCGTCCAGCGGCGCCTTGCCGACGGCGACATAGACCGCCAGCGCCTTGTCGGCCTCGCCGGACTTTTCGAACAGCCGGGCCTGGACCAGCCGGACCTGCAGCTGTTCGACCGCGCCCACCGGCTGGCTGAGGGCATAGGCGATGAGGGCGCGGGCGGCGTCGTATTCGCCCGTCTCCAGCGCGGCCAGGGCGTGGGCGGCGCCGAAGCGGGCGCGCCACTCCGGCGGAAAGGCGTCGACTGCGGCGGCCGAGGCGGCGAACTGGCGCCGCGCCTCGGCCCAGTCGCCCTGGCGCGTCGCGATCAGGCCCAGCCAGGCCCTGGCCGACGGGTCGCCGGCAAGCGCGGCGCCGGACAGGTCGGCCTGGGCTTCCGCGAGCCGGCCGATGGAGATGCGCGCGGCGGCACGAAGGCCGCGTACCTCGGCGTCACCCAGCATGTTGGGCTGGGCCGCGATCAGGGCGTTCAGCGCGCCGATGGCCTCATAGGCCAGGCCCGAACCGACCAGAAAGCGCGCCAGGGCCAGACGCTTCTCGACCGGGGCGCGGGGATCGTCGGCCGCGGCGACGGCCTCTTCCGCCGCGGCGGCCTGAAGGGTGCGATAGCGGGGAAGGAAGCCCTCTTCGCCGGTCTTGTTCCAGTCCGGCGAGATCAGGGCCGGGAAGGCCGCCTTGCGTGGCGCCCCGTCGGCGACCTCGGCCGCCTCGAGGAGAGCCGACGGCGACGACAGGATCAGCCCGCCGGGACGCGACAGCACCACCCGGTCGCCGTCCGCCGTGATGGTCAGGTCGTCGGCGACGGTCTCGATCGCCAGCCCCTGGGCCGACGGCAGGACGTGCAGGTCCATGGTGCGGCGCCGGTCGGCAAAGCCCTTGACCGGGCCGACCGCCGTGACCGCCGCGAACCGGTCGCCGACGAGGGGATCGGTCAGCCAGATGGCGCGACCCGATCCGGCCATGCTGAAGACGAGGGCCGGCTCGCCCGACGGGTCGCGGTCGACGCTGACGCCGCCCGCGGCCGAGGGTGGCCCCCCCAGACGCACGGTCCAGCTGTTTCCCTCCGCGACCACGCCCACGGCGAGGTCCTTGGGAGCCTCGATCCGCACGGCGACATAGTCGGCTCCGGCGGCCCAGCGCGCCGCCCCGGCGGGGCCGAGGTCGGCGGCTCCGGCCATGTCCAGCCGGGCCGGGGCGTCGAACACCACCCAGACCGCCTCGCCGCGCCGGAAGACGGCTGCGCCCACCATCCGGTCCCAGTCGAAGCGCAGGCTGACGGCCTCGCCCGCCATGGTGGCCTTGACCGGCACGGCCGCCACGCCGGTCGCGGCCTCCGGGGCTGGGGTCTCGGGCGCGCGGCCGGGGGCATAGAGGTTCAGCCAGACCGCCCCGTCGTCCGAGCCGGTGCGTGCCTGCGCCCCCTCGGCCAGGGTCAGGACCAGTTCGGTCGCGCCCGGAACCGCGCGGGTCTCGACCTTTTCGACGCCGGCGGGCGGATCGACCTTCAGGCGCGAGACGTCGGGGGCAGCAGTCGCGCCGATGCGGACCACCACCTGGCGGCCATCGATGCGCACGCGCGAGCGGGCCCCGACCACGCCGGCGAACTCGAGCCGGGTGTAGTCGTCGGTCGCGCCGATACGGATGGCCAAAGGCTCGAGGGCGGCCGACGCCACATCCTGGGCCGGGGTGGCGATCGGGGCGAACGCCACCGCCCCGGCCGCGGCCAGGGCCACGGTCGACGTCAGGGTTCGGCGGGAGGACCGGCGCGCGGACATGCGCGCGCACCCTGGCGCGCGTCCGGTTTCGCCGCGGTTAATGGAGGGTGACCGGCCGGATCAGCCGCGCTGGTAGTGGCGGCATTTGGTGCAGACCAGGAAGCCGGGCCGGCTGCGGCTGTGATGAAACACGTGCTCGCAGAACGGGCGTTTCAACAACTCTTTGAATTTTTTGAACATAGGCCGGCCCTTTCAGCAACAATGAGGCGGGCGGGGCTGATCGTCAATCATTGTTACGTAAAGAGTCCGAGACACGGTCGTGACGACCTGAACTTTCGCAGCGTGGCGAACGTGCCTTGAGCGGAAAGATGGCGACCCCGGCAGGACTCCAACCTGCGACCTCGGCTTTAGGAAAGCCTTGCTCTATGCAGCTGAGCTACGGGGCCTCGGCCGCGGACCTAGCGCATGCCGACGCCGGACGGAAGCGGGCAGGGCGTGCCTTCCCGGGACGCGATTGTGGTTAATCGCGAAAGAGATACAATATGTTGCGGTGAACGGAAGGGGAATCGGACCGTGTCGGTGATTCGGTCCTGATTCGTTTCGCCCCTGTTCGCCGGGGCGGACTGCGCGCGTTAATCCGTCCCCGGCGCGACGTCGTCGCGGCTTGAGGAACCGGTCGGTCGGGTCCACCTTGTGCGCATCATGACCGACCGCGGCACAGGCCGGGGCCCGGGCCGCTTCGTCGCGGTGCTGGGGCCGACCAACACCGGCAAGACCCATCTGGCGGTCGAGCGGATGCTGGGCCATGGCTCCGGCATGATCGGCCTGCCGCTGCGGCTGCTGGCGCGCGAGATCTATGAGCGGATCGTGCGCCTGCGCGGCCTGGCCTCGGTCGCCCTCGTCACCGGCGAGGAGAAGATCGTGCCGCCGCGCGCCCAGTTTCACGTCTGCACGGTCGAGGCCATGCCGCTGGAACGGTCGGTCGACTTCCTGGCGGTCGACGAGATCCAGCTGGTCGCCGATCCGGAGCGGGGCCATGTCTTCACCCAGCGGCTGCTGCATGCCCGCGGGCGGCAGGAGACGATGTTCCTCGGTGCCGGGACCATGGCGCCGCTGATCCGGGCCCTGGTCCCGGAGGTCGAGATCCAGACCCGGGATCGGCTGTCCCAGCTGACCTATGCCGGGCCGAAGAAACTGACCCGCCTGCCGCCGCGCAGCGCCGTCGTCGCCTTCTCGGCCGAGCAGGTCTATGCCATCGCCGAGCTGCTCCGGCGCCAGAGGGGCGGGGCCGCCATCGTCATGGGGGCGCTGAGCCCGCGCACCCGCAATGCCCAGGTCGGCCTGTTCCAGTCGGGCGAGGTGGACTTTCTGGTCGCCACCGACGCCATCGGCATGGGCCTGAACATGGATGTCGACCACGTGGCCTTCGCGGGTCTGCGCAAGTTCGACGGCCGCCGGACCCGCTGGCTGCATGCCCATGAGATCGGCCAGATCGCGGGTCGGGCCGGCCGCCACCTGCGCGACGGCACCTTTGGTGTCACGGCCGAGGCCGAGGATCTGGACGCCGATCTGGTGGAGCAGGTGGTCGAGCACCGGTTCGATCCGGTGGAGACGGCGGAGTGGCGCAACGCCCGGCTGGACTTCGACAGCCTGCCGGACCTGTTGCGGTCCCTGACGGTGACGCCGGGCCGCGCGGGGCTGCGCCTGACCGCCCCGGCGCTGGACGAGATCCTGCTGCGCCGCGCGGTCCACGATGAGGAGGTGGCGCGCATCGCGCGGTCGCGCGGCTCGCTGATGCGCCTGTGGGACGCCTGCCAGGTGCCGGACTTCCAGAAGTCGACGCTGGAGGATCACGCCCGGTTGACCATGGACGTCTTCCACGCCCTGATCGGCCCGACCGGCCGCCTGCCCGAGGACTGGATCGCCAGACGGTTCCAGGGACTGGACCGCGAGGACGGCCAGATCGACCAGTTGTCGGCGCGGCTGGCGGGGGTGCGCACCCTGGCCTATGTCGCCGCCCGGCCGGACTGGCTGCACAATGCGGCCCACTGGCGCGAGCGGACGCGGGCGCTGGAGGACCGGCTGTCCGACGCCCTGCACGAGCGGCTGACCGCCCGCTTCGTGGACCGCCAGACCACGGCCCTGATGCGCGCCCTGAAGACGGCCGACGACACGATGGTGCAGGTCTCGGACGGCGGCGAGGTCTCGGTCGAGGGCGCGGTGCTGGGCCGGCTGGACGGAGTCCGCTTCGCCCCCGAGCGCGAGACGGCGGCCGGACCGGTGCAGCGCCGGATCGCAGCCCGTGCCGTGGGCCCGGCGGTGGCGCGGCGGCTGGGCCGGCTGGCGGCTGACGACGACGACGCCTTCGGGGTCCAGCCCGACGGCGCA
>CAMCIP010000218.1 GCA_945874855.1 Brevundimonas vancanneytii | reverse complement strand
GCGATCATGTCGGCCATGTCCCGGGCCTGATGATAGCCCAGCAGCCGGTAGAGCCAGGGCCGCACCATGGGCCAGGTCCAGGACGAGGTCAGACGCGGCGCGCGCTCGGCGATCAGTACGTCGCAGATATGTCTGCCGGGAAGGGAGGGGACGGTCGCCATGGAGAGCCGTTTGTCGCCGCTCCCGCGCCCGCCCGCAAGCGGTCGCAACTTCCGCCCCCGGCTCAGGCCATGCTAGGCCTTGCGGTGTTCATCCGGAGGGTCCTGCCCATGCGTTGCGCGCTTCTGTTCTCGGTCGCCCTGGCGGCGCTGGCGGTGGGGGCGGCGAGGCCCGCGGCCGCCCAGGACCTCGACCGTTTCACCTATGACGACCTGATCCAGGTCAACCGTCTGTCGGACCCCCAGGTGTCCATGGTCGGCCAGCAGGTCGTCTACGCCGTGCGGGCCACCGACCTGCCCAACAATCGCGGCGTGACCAGCCTCTATCTGCTGGACCTCGAGGCCGGCGGCCCGGCCGAGCGGCTGGACATCTCCGATGAGGGCGCCAACACCGCCCGCTGGGCCCCTGACGGGACCCTGTATTTCCTGTCGGGGCGCTCCGGCTCCAGCCAGGTCTGGGCCACACGCGATCGCGGGGGCACGGCCCATCAGGTCACCGACCTGCCCGTGGACGTCCAGACCTATCGCCTCAGCCCCGCCGGCGACCGTCTCGCCGTGGCCCTGGCGGTCCACCCCGACTGCCCGGACCTGGCCTGTTCGGTGGCCCGGACCGAGGCCGAGGCCGCCTCCAAGTCCACCGGCATCGTCTATGACCGCGCCTTCGTGCGCCACTGGGACACCTGGAAGGACGGCACGCAGAACCACGTCTTCGTTGCCCCCGTCGGCGCCGACGGCCGGGCCGGTGAGGCCGTCTGGGTCACCCGGGGCTTCGACGGCGACACCCCCTCCAAACCCTTTGGCGACGAGAGTGACTTCACCTTCACCCCGGACGGCCAGGGGCTGGTCTTCTCCGCCCGGGTGGCCGGCAGAACCGAGCCGTGGAGCACCAATTTCGACCTGTGGCGCACCGACCTGTCCGGGTCGGGCCAGTTCACCAATCTGACCGACGCCAATGACGCCTGGGACGCCGGGCCGGTCTTCTCGCCCGACGGCAGGACCCTGGCGTATCGCGCCATGGCCCGGCCGGGCTTCGAGGCCGACCGGCTGGTGGTGCATCTGATGGATGTGGCGACGGGGCGGACCCGGGCCCTGACCGCCGACTGGGACCGGTCGGCGGACGCGCTGCAATGGGCCCCCGACGGGCGCTCCCTCTATGTGACCGCCCAGGACGTGGGCCAGACCCGGCTGTTCGCCGTGGACGTCCGGTCAGGCGACGTCGTGCCAATGACCGGCCCCGGCCATGTCGGGGGCTTCGACGTGACGCCCGCGGGCGTGGTCTATGCCCGCGACGCCCTGGACGCCCCTGCCGACCTCTGGTTCAAGACCCACCGCGGGCGCGAGATGCCGCGCCAGCTGACACGGGTCAATCCACAGCTGGCCGACGAGACCTTCGGCGAGGCCGAGCAGTTCACCTTCGCCGGCTGGAACGGCGAGACGGTGCACGCCTACGTGATCAAGCCCGCCGGCCTGGCCCCGGGCGAAAAGGCCCCGGTCGCCTTCCTGATCCACGGCGGGCCGCAAGGGTCGTTCGGCAACGCCTGGTCCTATCGCTGGAACGCCCAGACCTATGCCGGCGCCGGCTATGCCGTGGTGATGATCGATTTCCACGGGTCCACCGGCTACGGCCAGGCCTTCACCGATTCGATCAGCCAGCACTGGGGCGACCGCCCGCTGGAGGATCTGCAGAAGGGCTGGGCCCACGCGCTCGCCGCCTATGACTTCCTGGACGGGGAGCGGGCCTGCGCGCTCGGCGCCTCCTACGGCGGCTATATGGTCAACTGGATCGCGGGGAACTGGTCGGAGCCGTGGGACTGTCTGGTCAACCATGACGGCATCTTCGACACCTTCGGCATGGGCTATGCGACGGAAGAGCTGTGGTTCACCGAGTGGGACAACGGCGGCACGCCCTATGACGTCCCGGAGAACTATCAGCGGTTCAACCCGGCCAACCACGTCCGGAACTGGAAGACGCCGATGCTGGTGATCCAGGGCGACCGCGACTTCCGCGTGCCGACGACCCAGTCGCTGGCCACCTTCAACGCCCTGCAGCGGCGCGGCATCGAAAGCCGCCTGCTGGTCTTCCCGGACGAGAACCACTGGGTGCTGAGGTCGGCCAACAGCCTGCAATGGCATCAGACGGTGTTCGGCTGGCTGGACCAGCATCTGAAGAGCGAGTGACCAGGACACGAAAAGGGGCGGCGCCTGCGGCCCCGCCCCTGCCCGTCTTCGGCCGTCGATCAGCGGGCGCGGACGCGCGCCTCGGTGGTGCGGACCAGCTGGGCGTATTCTCGCTCCGTCATGCAGCGCGGGGCGGTCCAGCCGGCGCCGGCTTCCAGCACCTGCCGCGCCGTCATGAAGACCGGGCGCTCGCCATAGGTGCGCTGATAGCTGCGGGCGGTCAGATCGTCCTGGGCACAGATCATCACCGCCTTGCCGACCGGGTCGGCCTCGCGGGCCAGGCCCGGGCCGGCGGCGAGCGCCGAGACGGCGGCGGCGGCGAGGACGAGGGATCGGGTCAGGGGGTGGGCCATTCCGGGGGGTCTCCATGTTGAGAAAAAGATCAGGGTCCGGAGCGAATGATGCGCCCTTTTTCGTCGTTGTAAAGCTTTTACGACAACTATTCCGTAGGCCGCGCATATGACGTGGAAATTTCATGGAGCACGGGGCGCCGCCGAACCCGATGTGGGGCCGTATCTCCCGGCCATGACCCGACGCGCCGTGCTCGCTTCCGCCCTCGCCACGCTTGCCGGCGCCTGTTCGCCCCTGGCGGCGCTGAACGCGCTCGGCCCGCGCGACCGCAACGCCGGTCGAATCGCCCGCGACCTGCCCTATGGCGACGACCCCCGGCAGAAGCTGGACCTGTATGCGCCGCGGGATCGGTCAGGCCCGCTGCCGACCCTGGTCTTCTTCTATGGCGGCGGCTGGGATTCCGGCATGCGCGGCCACTATGGCTGGGCCGCCCAGGCCCTGGCGGCGCAGGGATTTCTGGTGGCCGTGCCGGACTATCGGCTGGTGCCCCAGGTGCGGTTCCCCGCCTTCATCGAGGATGCGGCGCGCGCCACGGCCCGGGTCGGGGATCTGGCGTCGGCCCACGGCGGCGATCCGGCGCGGCTGGGCGTGCTCGGGCATTCGGCCGGGGCCCATCTGGCGCTGATGATCGCCCTGGACCGCCGCTACATGGCCGCGGTCGAGCGCCCCGCCCTGATCCGCGCCGCCGCGGGACTGGCCGGACCCTATGAGTTCCTGCCCTTCAACGTGTCGTCGTCGATCAATGCCTTCGGCCGGGCGCCCGACCCGACGCTGACCCAGCCGGTCACCTTCGTCCGCGCCGACGCCCCGCCGATCTGGCTGGGCCATGGCACCGCAGATGTGGTGGTCCACGCCGAGGACACCGAGATCCTGCGTGACCGGCTGACGGCGGTCGGCGCCCCGGTGGAGGCGAAGCTGTATCCCGGCCTTGATCACGCCGACCTGATCTCGACCTTCTCACCCCTGTTCCGCAACAAGGCCCCCGTCCTCGCCGAGGTCAGCGACTTCTTCCGGCGGCGGCTGGGCCAGAGTTAGGCCGTCCCGGCTCGCCAAGCCTGTCGTCCTCCGTTAAGGGAGGCCATGACAGATCAGATCGAAGTGACGGCGGCGCTGGACCGCCTCGAAGCCCTCTATTCCGCCTCCGTCGCCAATCTGCGCGCGGCGGTGAAGACCTTCCTCGAGACCGGCGAGCGCGCCGATCCGCAGGCCCGCGCGGACGGACTGTTCGCCTATCCCCGCCTCAAGGTGACCTGGTTCGGCGAGCGGCCGGCCAATCTGGAGGTCCGGGCCTATGGCCGGATGTCCCGCCCCGGCGTCTATGCCACCACCATCACCCGCCCCGACCTGTTCCGGCCCTATCTGACCGAGCAGCTGGGCCTGCTGCTGCGGGACTATGGGGCGACGGTGGAGGTGGAGCCGTCCGATCAGGAGATCCCCTTCCCCTATGTGCTGGACGGGTCCGAC
>CAMCIP010000217.1 GCA_945874855.1 Brevundimonas vancanneytii | reverse complement strand
ATGCGGTCGACGGCCTCGGCCACCTTCAGCGGGGCATAGCCAAAGCCGATGCGCAGGCCGCCCAGGCCGTGGATCTTGGAGAAGGTCCGCGTGACCACCACGTTCTCGCTGTGGCGCGCCAGCTCGAAACTGGTCTCCCAGTCGGGCTCAGTGACGTATTCGGCATAGGCCTCGTCCACCACCAGCAGGACCTCGGGCGGCAGGCCCTCGTGCAGGGCGCGGATCTCGTCAGGGGTGTTGTAGCTGCCGGTCGGGTTCGAGGGACTGGAGACGTAGACGATGCGGGTCCGCTCATCGACCTGGGCCAGCAGGGCCTCGGGCGTGGCCTTGAAGTCGGGCTCCGGCGCGGACTTCACGCTGGCCTGGTTGGCCAGGGCCGAGATGCGATAGGCCAGAAAGCCGTACTGGCCCGAGACGATGTTGTCGCCCGGCGTCAGATAGGTCTGGTTCAGCAGGGCGAAGACCTCGTCCGAGCCATTGCCGAAGATCAGCCGCTCGGGCTCCAGCCCGTGGTGTTCGGCCACCGCCGCGCGCAGTTTGGTGGCGCGACCGTCGGGATAGATGTGGATGTTGCGGATCGCCGCCTCATAGGCCGCCCGCGCCTTTTCGCCCGCGCCCAGCATGTTCTCGTTGGACGACAGCTTCATCGGCTCGGCCACGCCGTCGATCTTCGACTTGCCGCCGACATAGGGGGCGATGTCGAGGATGCCGGGCTTGGGCTGGGGAATCTGGGTCATGTCGGCTTTCAGAAGGTGGGGGCGGCGCCGATCAACCCGGTCAGGGCGCCGGGCAGGCCGGTCAGGCGCGGATCGTCGCGCTGAACATAGCCCGCCAGCAGGAACAGCTTCAACCCGCCGGTCTGGGTCAGGGGCGTCGCGGCCAGCCCGGCCAGCCCCAGGGACAGGGTCACCGCATGGTCGCTCTCGGCCGTGTCGGTGACCCAGAAGGTCCGGTCCTGCCCCGTCGGCCCGGGCTGCGCCGCCGCCACGCGCAGGGCCCGCGGGGCCCGCTCGGCCGCATCCGGCAGGGCGCCGACCACGCGCAGGTTCGGCCGGGCCAGCAGCCGCCCCCACCAGGGCGTGACCCCCGCCAGTCCGATCAGGGCTGACCCCCCGCCCGCCTCGACAGCGGCCAGCGCCTTGTCGGCGCTGTCGTGCATCGTAAAGCCCAGCCCGTGCCGGTCCGCCGCCAGCAAGGCCGCGTCCGGCCCGTGGACGTGCAGGGGCCCGGTCTCCAGCCGGCCCCACAGGGCCTGGATCGCTGTCCGTCGCGCCGCCGGCGTCCGCGCCAGCAGACGTCGCAGGGCCAGGGCCTCGGCGTCGGGCGCGCCGGTCGCCGCCGCCGCCCGGGCCTGCAGGGCCCCCAGCAGGGCGTCGTCCAGCGCCTCGCGCTCGGGATCGGCCTCGGGCGCGGTCAGCATCAGAACAGCCGCGGCGCGGGCGCGACGGCGAACGGCCCCAGCCAGGCGCGCCCGTCGCGGAACTCCAGGGTCAGGGCCACGTCGCGATCGACCGCGCCCGCCGCCTCCACGGCCGGGCCGGGTGCCCCCGCCAGCCCTGCGACCACGGTCGCCGGCCGGTCGGCGCGCAGGGCCAGCCGCCCCTCCAGACGTCCGTCTTCGGCCGCCGACAGGGCTTCGCTCTCGATCGTGGCGCGACTGTCGCCGGATTCCAGCGCGCCGCGGATCCGGCTGAACCGCCCGCCCGCCCGGCTCCAGCCGGCCAGCAGTCCGTCGTCCGAGGGCGTGCGCAGGGCCGCCGCGCCTTCCAGCCGCAGCTCCACCCGCGCCGTCAGCAACCCCGATCCCGTGACGCCCTCGACCGGCCCGCCGGCCCGCCCGCGCGCCTCGACCATGCCGAACAGGACCTCGACGGCGTCCAGCCCTCCGGCGGCGGGCCTGGCCTCCAGCGTCAGCCGCTCGGCCCGCGACAGGGGAAAGGCCTCGGCCGATCCCACCGGCGTGAACACCGGCCGGATCAGCTCGACCGCCAGATGCGGCCAGGGCCGGTCGATCCCGGCCAGGCTCAGCCGGGCGCCGTCGCCGGTGATGCGGATGCGGCCCTTGTCCGGCCGGGTCAGGGTCAGGTCCTCCGGCGCGATGGCGACCCAGGTCAGCGGCGCCCAGGCATTGGCCTGGGCGATCAGCCGCGGCGTCTCCAGTCCGTGCCCGGACGGCGCCGTGATCGCCGCCCGCCCCAGATCCAGACGAACCCGGAACGGCCAGCCGTCGACGCGGACCGGCGCGGTCTCCACGGCCCAGCCCGCCGCGGTCAGGGCCGCGATCCGGGCCTCGGCGCGCGTCTCTACCTGCCGCGCCAGCACGAACCACCACACCGTCCACGCGGCCAGCGCCAGGCCGACCAGCAGGAAGGGCAGAAACAGGGGCAGGCGCGAGGCGCGGCGGGGCGAGGTCATGCCGACGATCTAAGCCTTCTCCCCCCGGGGGAGAAGGAACCTATTCCACGAATTCCCGCACCGCCTCGACCGCCTCGGCCAGGCCCAGCCGCACCGGCTCGCAGCCGGGGGGCAGGGCGGCGAACAGGCGGGTGGGGCAGGCGGCGTCCAGCATGACGAAGACGCCCCGGTCGTCGGCGCGCCGGATCAGCCGGCCGAAGGCCTGGGCCATACGGGCCCGGGCCAGGGCGTCGTCATAGGCCCGGCCGGCCGCGCCGGTCCCGCCGAACCGCTCGCGCCGGGCCCGGTGCAGCAGGTCCGGCCGCGGCCAGGGCACCCGGTCAAAGGCCAGCAGGCGTAAGCTGCGCCCCGGCACGTCGACCCCGTCGCGCACGGCGTCCGTGCCCAGCAGACAGCTGTCCTGTTCGGCGCGGAACACGTCGACCAGGGCCCCGACCTCCAGCGGATCGACGTGCTGGGCATAGAGGGGCAGTCCCGCCCGGGCCAGCTCCGGCCCCAGCCGCTCATAGACCGCCTTCAGCCGGCGGATGGCGGTGAACAGGCCCAGCGCCCCCCCGCCCGAGGCCAGAAACAGCTCGCGCATGGCCGCCGCCGTCTGGCGCGGATCGTCCTTGGCCACATCGGTCACCACGATGACCCGGGCCTGGGCGGCATAGTCGAACGGGCTCTCCACCTTCAGCGTCCGGGCCGGCTGGATCAGCCGCGCCGAGCCGGTGCGCAGCCGCGCCATGTCGAAGGGATCCTCCGCCATCGGATCGGACAGGGTGGCACTGGTCACCAGCACCCCGTGGGCCGGCAGGATCACGGCGGCTTCCAGCGGCACGGTCGGGTCGATCCAGTGCCGGCGCAGGGCCACGTCGTGGATCCGGCCGAAGGCCACCTCTGCCGACAGCCAGTCGACGAAGTCGGGGTCGGGCTCCACGTCCCCGGTCTCGATCGCCCCCAGCATGGACCGCCACCCCGGCAGGGTCATGCGGGCGCGCCGGTCCAGACCCCGCAGGGCGCCCTCGATCCGGGCCCGGGCCGAGCCGTCCAGCTCGGCCGCCTCCTCATCCAGAATGTCCTCCAGCCGCCGCGCCAACACCAGCAGGGGCGCTTCCACCGCGGCCAGGGCCTGGGCCGCCGCCCGCGCCGTCTCCAGCACCGGATCGGTGACGGGCCGCAGGGCGCACTCCAGGCCGAACTCGCCGCCGGTCGAGGCATTGCCCTCGCTGTTGCGGGCCCGCAGCTGTTCCAGCGCCGCGACCAGGAACCGTTCGACCGGCCCTACCGGATTGACCTCGCCCGACGGCGCCGCGATCCGCGCCGAGACCCCTTCGCCCGGCAGCTGGGCCGCCGCACGCAGGGCGTCGTTCAGGGCCTGGGTCGCGGCCGGGTCATCGGCGCACAGGTCGCCCAGCCGCTGCTCCAGCCCCCGCCCGCGCCGCCCGCGCCCTTCAGGACCCCGGATCCAGCGCCGCAGCTCGGCCGCCTCCTGCCCGGACAGACAGGCGGAAAAGGCCCCGTCGGCCGCGTCGAACAGGTGATGGCCCTCGTCGAAGACGATGCGCTTCAACGCCGCCGTCTCGCCGTCCTGCTTCAGGCCCCGCGCCGTCCGGGCCCCGTCGAAGGCGGCCTGGGTCAGAACCAGGGCGTGGTTGGCGATGACCAGATCGGCCCGCCGGCTGGCGCGGATGGTCTTTTCGACGAAACAGGTCCGGTAGTGAGGACAGGCGGCGTGCACACACTCGCCGCGCCGGTCGACCAGATTGG
>CAMCIP010000216.1 GCA_945874855.1 Brevundimonas vancanneytii | reverse complement strand
ATCGCCGACCAGGCCCGCACCCGCGGCCTGAGCCGCGAGCAGGTGTTGAACGACGTCATCCTGGGTTCACAGCCGACCAAGCGGTTCGTCACGACCGACGAACTGGCGGGCCTCTTCCTGTATCTGGTGTCAGACCTTGGCGCCTCCGCCAACGGGGCCAGTTTCTCGATCGACGGCGGCTGGACCGCGCAATAGCGACCACCCCGGGGGCCGCCGATGGCGCTGTTCAAGCGAAAGCCCAGGACAGAGGCCGGGGCCCCGGAGAAGGGCGCGCCCGGACGACGTCCCATCTGCCTGGCGCTGCAGGGCGGGGGCGCGCACGGGGCCTTTCAGTGGGGGGTTCTGGATCGGCTGCTTGAGGCCGACGTGCTCGACATCCGGGCGGTGACGTCGGCATCGGCGGGGGCCATGAACGGCGCGGCCCTGGTGTCGGGGCTGACGACGGGCGGGGCGGAGGGGGCCCGAGCCGCCCTGGACAGGCTATGGCGCGAGACCAATCAGTCCGGCGGCAAGAACGTTTTCGGCGACAGTTCGATCTGGTCGAACGTCCTGACGCCGGGTTGGCTGAAGGAAACGGCCATCTGGCGCGCCGGCGAGACCTTGGCCATGTCGATGTCGCCCTATGAGTTCAATCCCTTCAACCTCAATCCTCTCGACCGGGTTCTGAAGGCGTCGATCGACTTCGAGGCGGTGCAGACCTCGGATATCAAGCTGTTCGTGGCGGCCACCGCCGTGCGCCACGCCAAATCCCGCGTGTTCCGGTCCGGAGAGATCACCGACCAGGTGCTGCTGGCCTCGGCCTGCCTGCCCCATCTGTTTCAGGCGGTGGAGATCGAGGGCGAGCCCTACTGGGATGGCGGCTATCTGGCCAATCCGCCGCTGTGGCCGCTGTTCTACGAGGACACGCCGGACGACATCCTGCTGATCACCCTGAACGCCTTCGAGCGGTCAGAGGCCCCAAAGGCGGCGGGCGACATCATGGACCGGCTGAACGAGGTGGTCTTCAACGCGCCTCTGGTCGCCGAACTGCGCGCCGTCGCCTTCGTGCAGGAGCTGATCCAGGAGGGCCGGCTGATGCCCGCGGCGCGCGAGCGCTACCGCAACATCCTGATGCACGCCATCGAGGCCGACGGCTGGCTGGGGGACCTGTCGCTGGGGTCCAAGTTCAACACCGAATGGACCTTCCTGAACGACCTGAAGGCGCGCGGGAGGGCGGCTGCGGACGAGTGGCTGGGAAGCTGTTCCGGGGACGTCGGACAGCGGTCGAGCGTCGATCTGCAGGCGCGGTTCGGGTAGCCGAATCTCAGGGTTGAGTTGTCCTCCCTCGATCCAACGAAGGACAGTGGCTCAGCCCACAAACCCCGCCGCCCGCCTCAGACGGTCGCTGATCGCCTCCCCCAGCCCCTCCTCTGGCACCGCTGCAACAGCGATCCCCGCCGGCTCGTTCCGGTCTGCCTCGCGCAGCAGGCGGAACAGGTTCGCCGCCGCCTCGCGCAGGTCGCCCGACGGGCTGAGGCTCCAGCGGGCCTCGCCCACACCCGGGCCGAAGCCCAACAGGATCTCGCCGTCGCGGGCGGTCTCGGCATTCAGGCGCAAGGGCGCGCGCGGGGCGTAGTGGCGGGTCAGGCGGCCGGGGGAGCGGTGACCCTCGGCGCTCTCGGTCAAGGGACCGACGACGGCCTCTATCTCGGCGCGGGTGACCGAGCCGGGGCGCAGCAGCGAGACCGTCCCATCCAGCACCGAGACGACGGTGCTCTCCACCCCCACCGCACAGGGGCCGCCGTCCAGGGCCGCAGCGGCGAAGGCCCCGGTCTCCTCCATCGCGTCGGCGAAGGTCGTCGGGCTGGGGCGGCCGGACCGGTTGGCGGAGGGCGCGACCACGGCCCCGCCGAAGGCCGAGATCACGGCGCGGGCGCCGACATGCCCCGGCACCCGAACGGCGACGCTGTCCAGCCCGGCGCGGGCGAGGTCGCAGACGGCGTTGCCGTCCCGGACCGGGGCGACCAGGGTCAGGGGGCCGGGCCAGAAGGCTTCGGCCAGCCGCCGGGCACGGTCGTCGAGCACGGCGATCCGCCCGGCCTGGGCCGCATCGGCGACATGGGCGATCAGCGGGTTGAAGTGGGGTCGGCCCTTGGCCTCAAAGATCCGGGCGACGGCCTCGGCGTTGGCCGCGTCAGCGGCGAGGCCGTAGACGGTTTCGGTTGGCAGGATGACCAGGCCTCCCGCAGTCAGGGCCCGCGCCGCCACTTCCGGCGTCACGCCGCCCGACGCGCCTGCAGCGACACCTGCACATTCACCTGTCTGGAGACTGCCCGATTCCACGGTCCCGACGTTCCGATGCCGAAGCTCGCGCGGTCGATGTCGAAGGCGCCGGTCATCTGCGCCCGGTCACCGGTGACGCGCAAGTCCACCGGAAAGCTGACCGGGCGGGTGACGCCGCGCACCGTGAGGTCAGCCCGTGCACTCCATCTGTCGCCGCCCTGCGGCGCCAGCGACGACAGCTCCAGCTGGATCGTCGGATACCGCGCGGCGTCCAGAAATCCCGGTCCCAGCGCCTGTCCCGTCGCGCCGCTCGGGCTGAGCCGCAGCGAGGCAGTCTGCACGACGACGGTCGCCCGCGTGGCGGCCGGTCGATCGGGATCGAAGACGACGTCGCCCCGCCAGGTCTCGAACCGGCCGCTGGAGCGAACGCCGAAGGCCCCGACCGACAGGCGAATGGAGGATCCATCCCGCTCGATCACCCAGGCCTCGATCCGGCGCCAGGCCGTGAGCAGCAGGCCGAGCGGCGCGACCGCCAGCAGGCCCCGGCGGATCATGGCCGGCGGGGTATGCCCGGGATCATCCGATGCAGCACATTGTCGTGATCAATGAAGTGATGCTTCAGCGCACCGGCGATGTGCAGGAACAGCAGCAGATAGAGCGCCAGCGCGCCCAGCTCATGCATGTCCATGAACCGACCCGCCAGCTCGCGGTCAGCCGGCAGGGGCAGCAGGGGCACATTGAACAGGCCGAACCAGCTGATGTCGCGGCCTGCGGCAGAAGACGCAGCCCAGCCGCCGAGGGGCATGCCGATCAGAAGCAGGTAGAAGCCGCCCTGTGTCACCCGCGCCATGGCCTTCTGCCAACCGGGCATTCCGGCCGGCAAAGGAATGGGGGGATTGGCGAATCGCCAGCCCAGGCGGGCCAGGGTCAGGACCAGAATCGTGATGCCCAGCGCCTTGTGCATGGCGATGAGGTCTCTTCCCCCGCTGCCCTCGGCCGCCTCTCCGGCAAAATACAGACCGATCTGGACCGCCAGAAGCGCGGCGATACCCCAGTGAAATGCCAGGGAAACGGCTGAGTAGCGATTGCGGGGCTCGGACATCGCACTTCCTTTCGCTGCGGCACGAGGTCACCTTGGGCCATGCGCGGCGCTTCGCCAAGACGCCGGATCACCATGAGGACTTCTGCATGACCTATCGCGCGCCCGTCCGGGACCTGGCCTTCACCCTCAAGGCGGTGGCGGGCGTCGACCGCGTGGCCGCCACCGGCGCCTTTCCAGATTTCGACGACGACGTCATGGGCGCGGTACTGGAAGCGGCCGGACAACTGTCGGAAAATGTCCTGGCCCCGCTGAACCGCAGCGGCGACCTGGCGGGCGCGGTCTATGCCAATGGCGCGGTCACGGCGGCGCCCGGATTCGCCGAGGCCTATGGCGAGTTCGCCCAAGGAGGCTGGACCGGACTGGCGGCACCCTTGCATGCGGGCGGCCAGGGCCTGCCCAAGGCGCTGGAGCTGGCAGCCTTCGAGACGGTGCACGCGGCGAACATGGCCTTTGGCCTGTGCCCCATGCTGTCGCTGGCAGCCATCGAGGCGCTGGATGCGCACGGGACCGAGCATCAGAAAACCCATTACCTGCCGCGTCTGGTCTCGGGTGAGTGGACCGGGGCCATGTGCCTGACGGAACCCCAGGCCGGCTCGGATCTGGGCGCGCTGACGTCCACCGCCACACCCAATGGCGACGGGACCTACAGCCTGACGGGTCAGAAGATCTACATCACCTGGGGCGATCACGACGCCACGCCCAACATCGTGCACATGGTGCTGGCTCGTCTGCCCGACGCGCCGCCGGGGCCCAAGGGCATCAGCCTGTTCCTGGCGAACAAGTTCGATGTGCGCGCGGACGGCTCCCTCGGCGACCGCAAT
>CAMCIP010000215.1 GCA_945874855.1 Brevundimonas vancanneytii | reverse complement strand
TCGGGCCTGCGCAACCCGGTCGGCCTGGACTGGAACCCGGCGGACGGCAAACTGTGGGTCGCGGTCAATGAGCGTGACGAACTGGGCCCTGATCTGGTGCCCGACTACATGACCTCGGTCACGCCGGGGGCCTTCTACGGCTGGCCGTGGAGCTATTTCGGACAGGTGGTCGACGCCAGGGTCCAGCCCGCCAATCCGGAGATGGTGGCCCGGGCCCTGAAGCCCGACTATGCGCTGGGCTCGCACACGGCCTCGCTGGGACTGGCCTTCTCGCAGGGGTCGCTGTTGCCCGCGCGGTTCCGGTCGGGCGTCTTCGTGGGCCAGCACGGCTCGTGGAACCGCGACCCGCCCGGCGGCTATCAGGTCATCTTCGTGCCCTTCTCCGGCGCGGCCCCGGCGGGCATGCCCCTGCCGGTTCTGACGGGCTTCCTGAACGACCGGGGTCAGGCCATGGGCCGGCCGGTCGGGGTCGCCTTCGACGCGCGGGGCGCCCTGCTGGTGGCGGACGATGTGGGCGATGTGATCTGGCGGGTTTCACCGGCCGGCTGAGCCTGTCCCGGGCGCGCAGTTGACCCTGGGTCGTGCCGACGGGGCCACAGGCCGGACCCGGCGACAGCGGCGCTTTCCCCTGACGGTTGACCGCAGGCCGGGCGGCCGTCATCACGACGGGGCTGGGGCGACCACTGGGGAACACGGACGAATGGGGCTGCTGGCGGACATCCGACGCGACATCCGGTTCGCGACGGGACTGAGCCGTCTGCTGAACCGCATCAAGCCCGTGAGCCTGGACGCTCTGGACCTGGTCTGCGACGACCTTGAGGAAGCGGTCGACAGGTTTGACCAGCGCCCCGCCGTCGAGGACGAGCGCCGGTCGGTCACCTATCGCGAGTTTGACCAGATGGCGAACCGCTTCGGCCACTGGGCCCGCGGGCGGAATCTGAAGCGGGGCGATGTGGTCGCCCTGATGATGTCGAACCGGATCGAATATCTGGCCGCCTGGTTCGGCTTCGCCAAGGTCGGGGTGACCACCGCCCTGATCAACACCAATCTGACCGGCCAGGCCCTGGCCCATTCGATCGCCATCGCCAACACCTCCCAGGTCGTGGCCGACGACGACTGCTGGCGAAAGGTGGAGGCCGCGCGGCCGCTGATGGACCGCCACCTGATGCTGTGGGTGCTGGGCCTGAGCGACGCCGAAGAGACCAGCGACCGTCGTGATCTGGACAAGCCGGTGCGCAGCGCCTCGACCGTGCGCCCGCCCCGCAACCTGCGCGACGGCCTGACCAACCGGTCGACCGCCCTGCTGATCTATACCTCGGGCACCACGGGCCTGCCCAAGGCGGCGCGGGTCACCCATGCCCGGGCCCGCACCTATATGCGCGCCTTCGCCGGCTGCACCGGGGCGACCGAGAAGGACGTCACCTTCAACGTCCTGCCGCTGTATCACTCCACGGGCGGGCTGGTGGGCATCGGTCCGGCCCTGCTGAACGGCGGGCGGCTGGTGCTGCGCAAGAAGTTTTCCAGCACCGCCTTCTGGGCCGATGTGAAAAGCTCGGGCGCGACCCTGTTCGTCTATATCGGCGAGCTGTGCCGCTATCTGGTCAATGCACCGGAACAGCCCGGCGAGCGGGATCACGGGCTCAGGCTGGCCTATGGCAACGGCCTGCGCCCCGACGTCTGGGACGACCTTGAGCGCCGCTTCGCCATCCCGCGCATCCTGGAGTTCTACGGCTCGACCGAGGGCAATGTCTCGGTCTTCAACTTCGACGGCAAGGCCGGCGCCATCGGACGCGTGCCCGGCTATCTGAAGAGCCGGATCAACATCCGCCTGGTCGAATTCGATCTGGACACCGAAATGCCGGTGCGCGGGACCGACGGCCTGTGCCGGCTGGCCCGCGTCGGCGAGGTGGGCGAGGCCATCGGCCGGATCGCCGACGACAACCGCCACGACTTCTCCGGCTATGCCGACACGGCCGCCAGCCAGAAGAAGATCCTGACCGACGTCTTCAAAAAGGGCGACCGCTGGTTCCGCACCGGCGACCTGATGCGTCAGGACCGACAGGGCTATTTCTACTTCATCGACCGCATCGGCGACACCTTCCGCTGGAAGGGCGAGAATGTCTCGACCGCCGAGGTGGAACAGCGTCTGGCCGACGCCCCGGGCGTGCAGGAGGTAGTCGCCTATGGCGTGCCGGTGCCGGGCCAGGAGGGCAAGGCCGGCATGGTCGCCCTGGTGCTGGACGGCAAGTTCCAGCCCGCCGCCTTCGCCGAATGGGTCGACCGCGAACTGCCGCCCTATGCCCGGCCGGTGTTCGTGCGCGCGCTGAAGTCGGCCGACACCACCGGCACCTTCAAATATCGCAAGTCCGACCTGGTCGCTGACGGCTTCGACCCGGACAAGGTGCCCGGCGGGGTCTGGGTCAAGGGCGGCAAGAACGGCTATGCGAAGATGACCGCCAGGGCGCGAGAAGCGATCCTGAGCGGCGAGACGCGGCTTTAGGGGGTGGGGTTTCGTTAGGCGGAAACGGGTGTGTGTCCCCGGTTCCCTCAGCAGACGTCACTGAGTTCCCCACACCCGGGCAACAGAGCAGGTGCGTCGCCTTATAGATGCGTACTGCGTGCCGCCTGGCATTGCATGAGCCGCAGATGGTCGAGGGTAGTACGCCGTGACGACGTCACCCCGATGCTCGAGCGTGATTTCGTTCTCACGAGGCTCGATTCCGAGCCTGTCGTAGATTGCCGTGGCGGCGACCTTTCTGTAATCGCACCCTTCAGATGTTAAGTTGGTCTGACAAGATGCTGCTGTAGGGCAGATCAGCAAAAACAGCACCCGACCAATGCGACGTGTATCGATAGACATATCAGAATGCTCCCTCGAATAGGGCACACACAAAATTTTCCTCACTGACGCCGCGAATATTCAGCTTGTCCTTCGCCGTCATCCTTTAGTGGTGGCCAAATTCCAGCGCCACGGTCATCAGGCCGGCTCATCATGGCACGCAGCGCGGCCATCGGCGACAGCGGACGGACCCCGCCCCCCTCCCGCCGCGGCAACCCCGGCTTAATCATTAACCGGCAAAGCTGGCCGCCACCTCCCTCCGGCCGAAGGCTTTTGCGCGCCCATGTTCCAGATCATCGGCATCGTCCTGCTCTTCGGCATGGTCTTCGGCGGCTACACCATCGCCGGCGGCAAGATGGAGGTCATCCTCCACTCCCTGCCCTATGAGATGATGATGATCGGGGGCGCGGCCATCGCCGCCCTGGTCATGTCGAACTCCGCCTCGACGCTGAAGGGGCTGGTGGGCAGCTTCGGCCTCATGTTCGGCGGCAACAAGTGGAAGCGGCAGGACTACAAGGACCTGCTGTCCCTGCTGTTCCAGCTGACCAAGACGATGAAGTCCAAGGGCGTCATCGCCCTGGAAAGCCACATCGAGAAGCCGGGCGAGAGCGCCATCTTCCAGAAATACCCCAAGGTGCTGAAGGACCATTTCGCCACGGACTTCATCTGCGACACCCTGCGCATGATGACCATGAACCTCGAGGATCCGCACCAGATCGAGGACGCCATGGAGAAGCAGCTGGAGAAGCACCATCATGAGGCCCTGGGCCCGGCCCATGCCCTCCAGAACATGGCCGACGCCCTGCCGGCGCTGGGCATCGTCGCGGCCGTGCTGGGGGTGATCAAGACCATGGCGGCCATCACCGAGCCGCCGGAAGTGCTGGGCGGCATGATCGGCGGCGCCCTTGTCGGCACCTTCCTCGGCGTCTTCCTGGCCTATGGTCTGGTCGGTCCCCTGGCGGCGCGCCTCAAGGAGGTCGTCGACGGCGACAGCGCCTACTACAAGATCATCCAGTCGGTGCTGGTCGCCCACCTGCACGGCAATGCGGCGCAGATCTCGGTCGAGCTCGGGCGCGGCGACATCCCCTCCAGCGCCCAGCCGTCCTTCGCCGAGATGGAAGAAGCCCTGTCGAACGCCCCCGCCGACGCCTGACCGGCCGGCGGACCGGGGCGGTCTTTTGCCCGAACGACACCCCGCGCAGTCGGGCCCGGGTGAGGCCGGGAGGCGATTTCGCGACCCTGATCACGAAGCCGTGAGGAATTCGCTTGCGGAGCGGCTCACGTTTCCGTTATTTCAGCGGTGCGGGGATTCATGACCCCGTGATCCTCCTGCAAGGAATTCCAAAAATGCGCATCACCGCTCTCATCGTCGCCTCGGCCGCCGCCCTG
>CAMCIP010000214.1 GCA_945874855.1 Brevundimonas vancanneytii | reverse complement strand
CTGGCCACCTATGGCGAGACCGTCGTCCTCGCCACCGTCGTCTACGGCCGCGCGCCCAAGCCGGGCCTGGATTTCTTCCCGCTGACCGTCAACTACCAGGAAAAGACCTTCGCCGCCGGCAAGATCCCGGGTGGCTATTTCAAGCGTGAAGGCCGTCCGACCGAGAAGGAGACCCTCGTCTCCCGCCTGATCGACCGTCCGATCCGCCCCCTGTTCGTCAAGGGCTTCAAGAACGAGACCCAGGTCGTCATCACCGTGCTCCAGCACGACATGGAGAACGACCCCGACATCGTCGGCATGGTCGCCACCTCCGCCGCCCTGACCCTGTCGGGCGTGCCCTTCATGGGCCCGATCGGCGCCGCCCGCGTCGGCTATGTCGACGGCGAGTTCGTGCTCAACCCGACCCTCGACCAGATGCCCGACTCCGCGCTGGACCTGGTCGTCGCCGGCACCTCGGACGCCCTGATGATGGTCGAATCCGAAGCGAAGGAACTGTCCGAGCAGGTCATGCTGGACGCCCTGATGTTCGCCCACCGCGGCATGCAGCCGGTGATCGACGCCATCATCGAAATGGCCGAACACGCCGCCAAGGACCCCTTCGACTTCCAGGCCGAGGACCATTCCGACGTCGTCACCCAGATCCAGGCGATGGTCGGCGAGGAGATCAAGGCCGCCTACACCCACCCGGGCAAGCACGCCCGCCACGAAGCCGTCGGCGCCGCCAAGAAGAAGGCCGCCGCCGCCCTGGTGAAGACCGACGACAACCCCGACGGTGTCGATTCCGCCAAGTTCGGCGTCGCCTGGAAGGAATGCGAGGCCCACGTCCTGCGTCGCGACATCATCGACAACGCCCACCGCGTTGACGGTCGCGCCCTCGACAAGGTCCGCGACATCGTTTCGGAAGTCGGCATCTTCCCGCGCACCCACGGCTCGGCCCTGTTCACCCGCGGTGAGACCCAGGCGATCGTGGTCGCCACCCTGGGCACCGGCGAGGACGAGCAGTACGTCGACGCCCTGTCGGGGACCTACAAGGAGAAATTCCTCCTGCACTACAACTTCCCTCCCTATTCGGTCGGCGAGACCGGACGGATGGGCGGCGCGGGCCGTCGGGAAATCGGTCACGGCAAGCTGGCCTGGCGGGCGATCCGTCCCATGCTGCCGTCGTCGGAAGACTTCCCCTATACGATCCGCCTCGTGTCGGAGATCACCGAGTCCAACGGCTCGTCCTCCATGGCCACGGTCTGCGGGTCGTCGCTGGCCCTGATGGACGCGGGCGTGCCCCTGAAGAAGCCCGTCTCGGGCATCGCCATGGGCCTGATCCTGGAGCCGTCGGGCGAGTTCGCCATCCTGTCCGACATCCTCGGCGACGAGGATCACCTCGGCGACATGGACTTCAAGGTGGCCGGCACCCGTGACGGCATCACCTCGCTGCAGATGGACATCAAGGTCGCCGGCATCACCGAAGAGATCATGAAGAAGGCGATCGCCCAGGCTTCGGCCGGCCGTCTTCACATCCTCGACGAGATGGACAAGGCCATCGACGGCGCCCGCACCGAACTGGGCGAGTACGCGCCCAAGATCGAGTCCATCAAGGTCCCGACCGACAAGATCCGCGACATCATCGGCACCGGCGGCAAGATCATCCGCGAGATCGTCGAAAAGACCGGCGCCAAGATCAACATCGAGGACGACGGCACGGTGAAGATCGCCGCCTCGGACCAGGAGAAGATCGACGCCGCCAAGAACTGGATCGCCTCGATCGTGTCCGAGCCCGAGCCCGGCATGATCTACTCCGGCAAGGTCGTGAAGGTCGTCGATTTCGGCGCCTTCGTGAACTTCTTCGGGGCCAAGGACGGCCTGGTGCACGTGTCCCAGATCTCCATGGAACGCGTCGCCAATCCGGCCGACGTCCTGAGCGAAGGCCAGGAAGTGAAGGTCAAATTCCTGGGCATGGACGATCGCGGCAAGACCAAGCTGTCGATGAAGGTCGTCGATCAGGAGACCGGCGAGGACCTGACCGACAAGATCAACGCCGAGCGCGCCGAGCGCGGCGAGCCGCCGATGGCCGAGGACACCGGCGGCAGCCGTCCCAAGCGGGACGGCGACGGCGGCGGCCGCGGCGACCGCGGACGGCGTCGCCGGGACTGATCTCCCGACCGGCTGAACTGACGAAGGCCCCGCTGGTGACAGCGGGGCCTTTTTCCTGTGCCCTCTCCCACCCGGAGAGGGGGGGGCTTACAGCAGGTCCGTCGGCAGGATCTGGCTGCCCAGCAGGGCCTCCATCGTGGTCCAGTGGTCCGGCCCCTGGGCCTCCACCCAGTTCTGCACCATGTCGCGGCCGAGGCCGTAGTTGATGATGTAGCTGCGGTAGGTGTCGATGAAGCGGATGCGGCGCTCGGCCGAGGCGCGGCTGTGCAGGCCATAGGTCATGAGCCGCTGGATCGTGGTCTCGCGATCGGCCCGGCCCGACAGCCAGTCGTCGGCGATGGTGTATTCCGCCCGCGCCAGTTCGCGCAGGATGGACAGGACGGCGCCCTGGATTTCCACGCCCCGGGGGTCCAGCCCGGCGAGGGGATACAGCACCTCCCGCTCCCATGCGCCGCGGCTGGCGCCGGGGAAGGCCAGGTCGATGCCATAGTTGGCGCTGCCCTCGGCGATCAGGCTCATGGGGCTGTAGAGCGGATAGACGCTCATCTCCATCCAGCCCTTCTCGCGGACGAAGGTCTTCTCCAGCAGCAGATTGTAGACGTGGTGGCCGGGATAGCCCTCGTGGCAACCCAGGTCGATGGCCCGCTCGATCGACAGCGGCTGGTCGACGTTGATCTGGATCAGGCTGTTGGCGTCACCCTTGTAGTAGTTGTAGCCCGACCACGGCTTGTCCGTGACGAACTCCAGGGTGAAGCGCTCATTGGCGGGCAAGGGGATGTGCTGGACCGTGCGGGCGCGGCACTCGGCGATGGCGGCCCGCATCACCGCATCCTGCTTGTCACGCGGAATGGCCGAGCCGCCCCGAAAGGCCGCAAGCCGCTCACTGATCGATCCCGTGCCGGGCAGGACGTCGCCAAGACGCGCCAGGACGGAGTCGAAACTGGCCAGGGGCAGCAGGTCGGGCCGCACGCCGAACAGGGCCTCGGCCTCGTCGGCGAAACCGAATTTCTCGCCCTCGATCATGCGCAGCCGGGCGTGGGCGGCCGAGACATGGGCCAGCAGATAAGCCTTGCGCCGCCGCACCTCGTCGGAGGCGCCGCCGACCTCGACGGCCTCCAGCCGGCGGGTCAGGGCCTCGGCGCGGGCCTTCAGCTCCGCCGGGGTTTCGGTTTGGGCCCTGGCCTCCGCCTGCCATTCGGGCGGCCCGTAATAGGCGTCGACATAGCCCTCCTCGATCTCGCCGATGTCCAGGATCAGCCGGACATAGTCCTCGGCGATCCCGCCCATGGGGTCGCCTCTGACCCCCGTAGCCAGGGGCTGGGGCGCGCAGGCGGCGGCGACCATGGCGAGGACGGACAGGAGAAGGACGCGCATCGGGGCTCTCCGGAGGACGCTTGAAACCGCCACGCTAGAACCGGAACGCCGCGGGGGGAAGCGCGCTTCCCTTCCGGCCCGCTTTCCCCTAGGAAGTCCGCCGGTCCGCACCCGTAGCTCAGCTGGATAGAGCGTTGCCCTCCGAAGGCAAAGGTCACACGTTCGAATCGTGTCGGGTGCGCCAGTTTTCCTGAGTCTGTTCTGAGGCCTTCCGCGACGCGGAAGACTTGACTCCTGCCCCTCTCAAGGCGGCATATGAGAACAAAGCAGGAACATGAATGTCGACCCCTCTCTCTCTCGCCACGCTGCGTACGCGGCTGGCGGCGCTCGATGCGCCGCCGGGGGGCGGGGTCGTGCGGCGCGTGCCTCTGGGGCTTGCGGCGGCGGACCGGCGGCTGGGCGGCGGGCTGAAGGTCCCGGCCCTGCATGAGGTCCACGCCGCCACCGCCGTCCAGGCCCCGGCCGCGGCGGGCTTCGCCCTCGGGCTGGCGCTCAGGGCCTCGGACCGGACCCTGGTCTGGATCACCGAGGGACGGGGCGCGCATGAGGCGGGCGGCCTGTACGGCCCCGGCCTGCACGAATGGGGTCTGGCCCCGCAGGACCTGCTGCTGGTGCGGGCCCCGGACGCGGCGGCCGTTCTGGCCGCGGGCGAGGAGGCGCTGAAGAGCGGGGCCGCGGGCGCGGTGGTGATGAGCGTCTGGGGCGTGGCGCGGGCCTTCACC
>CAMCIP010000213.1 GCA_945874855.1 Brevundimonas vancanneytii | reverse complement strand
GATCCCGCCCCTGCTGGCCGAGGGGCTGAAGGACGGCGACCTGGTGGTGGCGGCCATCGAGAAGGGCGATCATCGCTACGGGCCCAAACGCGGCAAGGTGCTGGAGACCATCGGCCGCGAGGACGATCCGCGGGCGGCGTCGTTGATCGCCATCGCCGCGCACAATGTGCCTATGGGCTTTTCCGAGGCCGTGGAGCGTGAGGCCGAGGATCAGGAGCTGCCGTCGCTGAAGGGCCGCGAGGACCTGCGCGAGATGCCGCTGATCACCATCGATCCGGCCGATGCGCGCGACCATGACGACGCGGTCTATGCGCACCGCGACGAGGATCCGGGCAATGAGGGCGGCTGGGTGGTGTGGGTCGCCATCGCCGACGTCGCCGCCTATGTCCGGCCGGGCACGGCGCTGGACCGGGAGGCGCGGGACAAGGGCAACTCCACCTACTTCCCCGACCGGGTCGAGCCGATGCTGCCCGAGCGGCTGTCGAACGGGCTGTGCAGCCTGAAGGCGGGCGAGAACCGCGCCTGTCTGGCGGTGCGGATGGTCTTCGACAAGGAGGGCCGCAAGACCGGGCACAGGTTCGTGCGCGGCCTGATGCGCAGCCATGCCGGCCTGTCCTATGAACAGGCCCAGACGGCGCTCGACGGGCAGCCCGACGACGCGACCGGGCCGATCATGGAGGCGATCCTCTATCCGCTCTGGAACGCCTATCGCTGCATGCTGAAGGGGCGGATCAAGCGCAGCCCGCTGCAGATCGAGAGCGCCGAACGGCGCATCCGCATGGCCCCGGACGGCGGCATCGTCTCGATCGAGGCGAGAGTCAGCCTCGAGGCCCACCGGCTGATCGAGGAGATGATGGTCCAGGCCAATGTCTGCGCCGCCGAGGAGCTGGAGAAGCGCCGCACGCCCCTGATCTATCGGGTGCACGAGGCCTCCAGCCAGGAGAAGCTGTTCAACCTGGCGGACTTCCTGCAGACGATCGGCATCCCCTGGACCAAGGGCGAGCCAGCGACGACGAAGCGGTTCAACAAGCTGCTGGAGATGACGCGCGAGGGGCCGCACGCCGAGGTGGTCAATGAGGTGGTCCTGCGGACCCAGATGCAGGCCATCTATTCGCCGGAGAACGTCGGCCACTTCGGGCTGAACCTGGACCGCTATGCCCATTTCACCTCACCGATCCGGCGCTATTCCGACCTGATCGTGCACCGCGGCCTGATCCGGGCGCTGAACCTCGGCAAGGACGGGCTGACGGACCGGGAGATCACCGAGCTTCAGACCATTGCCGAACAGGTGACGGCCACCGAGCGCCGGTCGATGGCGGCTGAACGCGACGCCATGGACCGCTACATCGCCGCCTTCCTGCAGGACCGGGTCGGGGCGACCTTCCAGGGACGGATCACCGGCGTTACCCGGTTCGGCCTGTTCGTGCGGCTGGAGGAGACCGGAGCCGACGGCCTGGTGCCCGTCTCCTCGCTGGGTGGCGAGTACTTCACCCACGACGACCGCACCCACGCCCTGGTGGGCAGCCGCAGCGGGGCGCGCTGGACCCTGGGCCGGACGGTTGAGGTCAAGCTGGTCGAGGCCACGCCGGTGACGGGCGGCCTGCTGTTCGAAATGCTGTCCGATCCCGGCCCCCGGGACCCGAATGCGCCGGCGCCGCGACTGGGCATGCGCGGTCGCAGCGGCGAGGGTCCGCCCGCGCGCGGCAAGGGCCGTCCTGGCGGGCCCAAGCCGCGGGGCGGCAAGCCGTCGGGGGGACTGAAGGGCGTGCGAAAGGGCAAGCGGCGCTGAGCCGGGCGGGGCCTCAGACCACCGTCCAGATCAGAACGGCGCCGATGAGGACGGAGGTCGGGGCGACGATGCGCACGGCCCAGCGGGGAATCCGGGCCGCCCACCAACGGGAATAGGCGGAATGCCAGCGACGCGGCAGCAGCATCAGCACCACCGCCGAGACGATCAGAAAGCCGCCGACCACCTGCAATGCCGTCGGGAACCGTGACGCCTGCGCCACGAAGACGAGGGCCACGCCCGCCCCGATGCGCAGGGCCATCTCCCCGAAGTGGACCGTCGGGGTCCCCCCCATCGCCGCCAGGGCCGCCAGGGCGCGGCTGGGGGCGACGGCCATGAAGACGCCGAGACCGATCATCCAGAGGCCCAGAAGGACGGCCACCCCTTGCGACGCTGTGGTGACCATCCGTGCCGTCCCGCCTCCGCGACTCGAGCCGTCGAGACTATCATGCCGTCGCGCAGGATCGGCGGGTCAGGCCCGGGGCTTCGTCCCGACCAGATGGTGCGCCAGATCCGGGGCGGCGCAGGGGGTCTCGCCCGCCAGCCAGGCGCGCAGCGTGGCCAGGGTCGCGGCAGCGCAGGCCGTGGCGATCAGGCCGGCCGGGACCCTGCCCCCGGCGGGATCCAGCCGAACCTCGATCATGGCCGCCAGCTTGCGGTGCAGGCGCGCGGCCAGCGGGGGTTCGAACAGCTGGCGGGCGTATGCGCGCTGGTCCCAGATGTGCGCCAGTATGGCCTGGACCCCGACGACGCCGCCTCGCCCCACGGCCGCATCGGCCAGGGGCGTGAAGAGCGGGTCGATCACGGCCACGAGGACGTCGTCCTTGCTGCGGAAATGCTCATAGAAGGTCGAGCGACCCACGCCCGCCGCCTCGATCAGGTCGGCGGTGCGGATGGCGTTGTACCGTCGCTCGAAGATCAGCCGGGTCAGGGCGCCGGTGATGGCCTGACGCGTGCGGGCCTTGCGGCGATCCAGGTCTTCCGGAGGTTCGTGCGTCATGGGCGAATCCTAGCGCAAGCGGATCGCCCGCGTGAGCCGGCGGGTGGCGGACTTTTCGGGGCTTTCGTCCGGTACCGGACTTCGCGGCCCGCGCGTTCGTGGACCTGATGAAGGGCCGGAGCCCAAACGCTTCCGTTCAAACCGGAGGTGATGATGAGCGACCCGAACGACTTCGACACACGGCCCGCGGGCCTGGCCATGACGGCCTCGGCCGGGGTCGGCCTGTTCCTGATGCTGCATCATCCGACGTCCTTCGACGGGGACGACGGGCGCCTGCTGGCCGACATGGCCAACGGCGTGGTGCACGGGGGCATGATCGCCGTGCTTCTCGCCCTGGCTGTCGGGGTGGATGCGCTGACACGGCGACTGGGGCCGGTGACGGCCTCCACGGCGGCCGGCCGCATCCTTTTCACCACGGGCGTGGGCGCCGAGATCGGGGCCGGTCTCGTGAACGGCTTCGTCATGGAAGGCGTGCTCGCCGCCACGGCAGCGGGAGAAGGCCAGACCGCGGCGATGACGTCGCTGTGGATGCTGAATCAGGCGCTGGCGACGATGGGAATCGTCGGTATCGGCCTCGGCACCGGCCTGCTGGCGGTGCGTATGGTGCGCGCGGGCTGGATGATGCGCGTCGCGGCGGCCATCGGCGTGGCCATGGCGATCGGCGCCCCGGCCTGGGCCGTGGTCGGAGGCGGCACGCTGGAGCTGGTCCCGGCGGTGGTTTCCATGGTCATGGTGTCGATCTGGAGCGTTCTTGTGGGCGCCTTCCTGATTGGACGCGACAAGAGAGGCACCCCCGCATGACGCACCGCATCGTCCCCATCGTGCCCGCCCGCGACATGGAGGCCAGCACGGCCTTCTACGGGCGGCTGGGGCTGGAGCTGGTCAGCGACTGGGGCGACTACCGCCTGCTCTCCGACGGTCGCGGCATGGACCTGCATCTGACGCGGACTGAAGGGTGGCCGGCCCGCGTCGAGGACAATCCGCTGGGGCTGTACCTCTACGTCGAGGACGTGGACGCGGCGGCCGATCGGGTGCGCGAGCTGATCCTGGCTCCGCACGGGCCCGAGCTGAAGCCGTGGGGGTGCTATGAGTTTGCCCTCAGCGACCCGGTCGGCACCCTGGTGCGCGTGGGCCGCGTCGTCGGCTGAGAGCACGGCTTCCGTCCGGACGCGGGCCGTGGCATCGCTGGCCGCCCATGCCCCCTGCCCCCGCCTCCCCCTTCGACGCCGCCCGGGATCTGGCGGACGCGCCGCGCGTCGGCGGGCGGATGCGGCCCCGGGATGCGGCGACGCTGATCCTGACGCGCGGGGACGGCGCGGAGACCGAGGTGTTGATGGGGAGACGCGCGGCCGGCCATGTCTTCATGGCGGGCAAATGGGTCTTCCCCGGTGGCCGGGTGGATCGCTCGGACTATCGCGCGGCGGCGGCGACGGAGCCGGCCGGCGAGACGCGCGGGCGGCTGGAGGCCGAGGTCGGGCCCCGGCGGGCGCGGGCCCTGGCCCTGGCGGCGGTGCGCGAGACCTTCGAGGAGACCGG
>CAMCIP010000212.1 GCA_945874855.1 Brevundimonas vancanneytii | reverse complement strand
TTCGCCTTTTTCAACATCAGCCGGTTCGACCAGCCGGGGCCCTGGGACCAGTGGCTGACGACATCTGTCGGCATCTGGGCCTTCTTCATGCTGCCGATGAGCGTCACGGCCCTGACGGCCCTGGTGGCCCAGATGGAGCATGCGCCGCGGGCCTGGGACCACCTCCGCAGCCTGCCGGTGCCGCGCTGGCGTCTCTATTCGGCCAAGATGGCCTGTGTGCTCGGCCTCGTCGTCCTGATGAGCGTGCTGAACCTGGCCATCACCTATGGGGCAGTGGAACTGGCGGCCGCGCTGAAGCCCGCGATCCGGCCGACCGGCCAGCCGGACGTGGCCGGCACGGGCTGGCTTCTGGCCAAGGTGCTGGCGGCCGCCCTGCTGATGATCGCCATCCAGTTCTGGACGGCCATGCGGTTCGCCAGCTTCGTTCCCGCCCTGGCGCTCGGCATCGGCGGCACCTTCTTCTCGGTGGTCGCCACCTCGGCCAAGCAGGGCGTCTTCTTCCCCTGGCAAATGCCCATCAACATGCTGGCGACCGAAGCCTGGCGGGTGCAGACGTCGCTCGGCCTCGGCGCCGGGCTGGGCGCGGTCGTGCTGATCCTGGCGGTGGCCCACCTCAGCGCCCGCGAGGTGCGCTGAGGTGGCGAGCCCTCAGTTGCCGGTGGCGCTCTTGTCGGGCGCGATCTCGGACATGGCCGACTGGATGTAGTTGGGCTCGCCCATCATCTCGATCAGCTTGAACTGGTTCTCGAGGAAGTCGATGTGCTCCTCGGTGTCAGACAGGATGCGCATCAGCAGGTCGCGGCTGACGAAGTCGGCGGCCGCCTCGCACTGGGCCACGCCGGCGACCAGCGTCTCGCGGCCGCCATACTCCAGCTGGAGGTCGGCCCCGAGACATTCGACCACCGTTTCGCCGATCTTGAGCTTGTGCAGGTCCTGCATGTTGGGCAGGCCGTCGAGGAAGAGCACCCGCTTGATCAGCATGTCAGCGTGCTTCATCTCGCCGATCGATTCGTCATAGACGATCTGGCCGATGTGCCTGAGGCCCCAGCTCTCGAACATGCGGGCGTGCAGGAAGTACTGGTTGACCGCCGTCAACTCATTGGTCAGCACCGCATTCAGCGTGCGGATGATCGCGGGGTCGCCCTTCATGGCCTTGTCCTTTTCGCCGGGCGCCGGGGAGGTGACGCCGTGAGTCCGAGCGTCAGCGTAGCACGGCACCTGCCCGCCGTGGTCAGCTGAGAACGCTTATCATCACATTGAAAGTGCGAGTGAATCTCTCAACACGCCTATTCGGCCGCCAGGGCATAGCTCTGGCGCGTCTCGTCGATCATCCGGCGCATGTCGCAGACGCATTTGGCGCACTGGGCCGTGCACTGGTGACGGGCGAAGACGTCGCGCGGACGCTGCGCGCCGGCTTCCACCGCCTGGCGTACGTCACGCTGGCGCAGACCGTTGCAGTTGCAGACGTACACGGTGACGGGGTCCTGAAAATGCGACTGGTTCTCTTTAACAGGATGTGCCGGGCGAATGCAAGTCGTTCGCAGTCCGGGCGTTGACGAGGCGGCGTCGGCGGGGGAGGGAGGGCCATGACCTCATCCCGTCCCCCCTGCCGCCTCTATCTGATCACCCCGGCGGCGATCCCTGACCTGGGCGCCTTCGCCGAGGCGCTGGAGTCCGCGCTGGGCGGCGGCGATGTGGCGGCCCTGCAACTGCGGCTGAAGCCCGCGAGCGACGACGGGATCCGGGCCGCCGCCGCGGTGATCCTGCCGATCGCCCGGGCCCGGGGCGTGCCGGTGATCCTGAATGACCGGCCCGATCTGGCGGCCGAACTGGGGTGCGACGGCGTGCACCTGGGCCAGGGCGACGCCTCGGTGTCGGAGGCGCGGCGACGGCTGGGGCCCGACGCCATGATCGGCGTCACCTGTCATGACAGCCGGCACCTGGCCATGGAGGCGGCGGAGGCCGGGGCCGACTACGTCGCCTTCGGCGCCTTCTTCCCCACGACGACCAAGGCCACGACCCATCGGCCGGACCCTGAAATCCTGACCGTATGGCAGGAGGTGATGGAGGTTCCCTGCGTCGCCATCGGCGGGATCACGGTGGAGCCTGCCGGCACGCTGGCCGCCGCCGGGGCCGACTTCGTCGCGGTGAGTGCCGGGGTCTGGGGCCATGGTGGCGGTCCCGCCGCCGCCGTTGCGGCGTTTCAGCAGGTCTTGCAGGGCGTCGCAGGGGATAATTAGGAAACCTGTGGTTCCTTGGGAAACTGAGACCTCCCCGAGTGAACCCATGCCCCTGAGCCCCGCGCTCGCCACGAACGCCACCGCCGCCGACGCCGCCCGGGCGCGGCGTGTCGTGACGGCACAGACCGACGGCGCCGCGGGCTTTTTCGCCCAGCCCCTGACCACGATCCTGACCACGCTCGGGGTCCTGGTGCTGGTGGTGGTAGCCATCTCCTACGGGCGCTCGGCGGGACTGGTCGCGGCCCTGTGGGGCGCGTCGGGCCTCGCGGTAGCGGTGTGGCTGCGCCAGTCGCGCGACCGTACCTATGACGTCTGCTTCGGGGCCTTGCTGGCCGTCGGGATCATGGCCGGTGAGGTGCTGGCCGGTAACCCGCCCGCGCTGTCCCTGATGTTCACCGCCGCCAACATGATCGAGATCGTGACGGCCGTGCTGCTGGTCCGGCGGTTCGCGCCGACGATGAATCTGTCGACCGTCGACGGGGCGTGCCGGTTCCTGATGGCCGGCGCGGTGATCGCGCCCCTGCCTGCGGCCGCCTTCGTGGCCGTCTTCCTCGCCGTCACGGGCGGGGCGGACCCGGTCGAGACCTTCCAGACCTGGTGGTTCGGCCATGCGCTGGGGCTGGCGGTGATCGGGGCCTTCGGCGCGGCGCTGACGCCCCAGCACCTTGAGGCGTTGAAACGGCCGTGGCGGGCGCTGGAGATGGCCGGTCTGCTGGGGCTGGTGACGGTGGTTTCGGTCGCGGTCTTTCTGCTGATCCGCGCGCCCATGAGCTTTGCAATCATCCCGGTGCTGATCCTGGTCGCGGCGCGCCTGCGCGTCCTGGGCACGGCAGGAGCGCTGGTCATCGTCACCCTGCTGTCCATCGGCGGCGCCATGGCCGGGGTCGGGCCGTTCGACGGGACGGGGATGGACCTGGCGGACCGGGCGATGCTGGCCCAGACCATGGTCTTTCTGGGGTGTCTGCCGATGTTCCTGGTCGCGGCCCTGCTGGAGGAGCGCGACACCCTGGCCGAGCGCGCGGCCCAGGGCCGGCTGAGGGCCGAGGCGGCCTCGGAAGCCAAGTCACGCCTGCTGGCCAATGTCGCCCACGAGATCAAGAGCCCCGTCGGGGGCATCATCGGAATCGGCGATCTCTGGCGGGGCGGCCAGTTGGGCGCGGTTTCGGCAGGCCAGGTCGAGATGGCCGACATGCTGGTCAAGACGGCCCGGCAGGTGGAGGCCCTGGCCCATGACCTGCTGGACGTGGCACGCGCCGAGTCCGGGGCCGTCAAGGTCGATCTGCGCCCCACTGACGTCCCCGGCCTGCTGCAGGACGTGCGCAATACGCTGGCCCTGAGGCCCGAGAGCCAGAGTGTCCGGGTCGAGCTGGACTGCGCGGGCGACGGCCTTGTGGCGATCGCGGACTCGCAACGCCTGACGCAGATCATCGGCAATCTGGCCAGCAATGCGGTCAAATACGGCGCTGCGGGCGGAGTGGTGCGTCTGGCGGCGCGACGCGTCCCGCGGGCGATCCGGATCGAGGTGATCGATTTCGGGCCCGGTCTGACCGCGGAGAAGCAGGCACAGCTGTTCGAGCCTTTCAACCGCCTGGGTCTGGAACGGTCCGCCATCGAGGGCCATGGCATCGGCCTGGCCCTGGCCAAGCGGCTGACGGAGCTGCAGGGCGGCTCGATCGGCGTGCGGTCATCGCCGGGGCAGGGCGCCACCTTCTGGGTCGAATTGCCGTCCGCCTGACGGCGACGCTTGTCGAGCGGCCGCGAAGGGGCGAAGCTGTGCCCATGGTTCACGCCCAGCGCCTTTTCCTCGCCGCCGGCCTGCTGATGATCTCGGCGGGCGCCGCCGCCGCGCAGACGGAGCCCGCCCGCGACCGGACTGCCGACCTCAATGCCCTGCCGCCGATGCAGCGCCCGGTCGAGGCCCCGGCCCCCGCACCGGTCGAGCCGGCGCGGCCGCCCGTCCAGGCGGTGCAGACGCAGACGCAGCCCCCGGCGCCGCCCCAGCCGCGCCCGGCGCCCGCCCCGGTCCCGACACCTCCCGCGGCCGTCGCGGCCCCGCCGCCCCCCGTTCCTGCCCCGGTCCCGTCGGTGCCCG
>CAMCIP010000211.1 GCA_945874855.1 Brevundimonas vancanneytii | reverse complement strand
CATAGGCCTGGTGGTGCTTGCCGTGGTGGAATTCCATCGTCGCCTTGTCGATGGCCGGCTCCAGGGCGTCGTGGGCATAGGGCAGCGGCGGCAGGGTGAAGGCCATGGGGAGGCTCCGTTTCTGAAAAATCCTGGGGCGCTGCAGATAGGCGCCGGGGCTGAAAACCCAAGCGGCGGGGCACGTAATCTGTTCCGGTCAGGCCTGCGGCAGGTTGGCCTTCAGGCAGTCGCGAACGGCGCGCTTGAGGTCGCCGGGGGCATTGGGCTCGTCCACGCCCTCGGCCGCGAACACGGCGCGTACAGCGGCGTCCAGGCCGCTCGGAAGGGCCGCGACCACGCGGGCCTGCCCCTTTTCATGCAGGCAGAAGCCCACCTCCCGGCACAGGGCGGCGAACAGTTCGGTGTGGTCGGGCTGGGTCATGGCTCAGCCCTTAAGCCGTCGGGCGTGAAACGCCACGTGATCCGCGATGAAGCTGGCCATGAAGAAATAGCTGTGGTCGTAGCCCGGCTGCATCCGCAGGGTCAGCATCTGGCCGGAGGCCTTCGCCGCCGCGACCAGCAGGTCGGGCTTCAGCTGTTCGGCCAGAAAGGGGTCGGCGTCGCCCTGGTCCACCAGGATGTCGTCGTAATCGCCATGCGCTGCGCCGGCCTCGATCAGCAGGGACGCGTCGTGACGGGCCCAGGCGGCGCGGTCCGGGCCCAGATAGGCGGCCAGCGCCTTCTCGCCCCAGGGGCATCGCGTCGGACTGGCGATCGGGGCGAAGGCGGAGACTGAGCGGAACAACGCCGGATGGTTCAGCGCCAGGGTCAGGGCCCCGTGACCGCCCATGGAGTGGCCCGAGATCGAGCGGGTCTTCGTGGTGGGAAACTCCGCGTCGACCAGGGCGATCAGCTCGTCCGTGACATAGCTCTCCATGCGATAGTGCGGGGCCCAGGGCGCTTCGGTGGCGTCGACGTAGAAGCCCGCCCCCTGCCCCAGGTCATAGGCCGGATCGTCAGCCACGCCCTCGCCGCGCGGCGAGGTGTCGGGGGCGACGACGATCAGGCCGTGCGCGGCCGCCGCCGCATAGGCCCCGGCCTTGGTGGTGAAATTGTCCTCGGTGCAGGTCAGGCCCGACAACCAGATCAGCACCGGGAACGGCCCCTTGCCCGGCGGGACGAAGACCGACAGGGTCATGGCCGTGCCGGTCGTGGCGCTGTCGTGCTTCAGATAGCGCAGCGTGCCGCCGTGGACGGCGTGGGCCTTCAGAACCTCCACGGCGGCCTCCGTCAATCGTGCGTGCGCCCGGCCGTCCTGTCGCCCCGGGCCAGGGCGAAGACGACACCGGACAGGGCGGCCAGGGCGACGAGGTTGGGCAGGGCCATGGCCGCATTGGCGATGTCGCCCATACGCCAGACGAACTCGATCTGCTGGAACGAGCCGACGAAGATCATTCCCACCCACAGCAGACGCCACGGAATCGCCACCCGCTGACCAAACAGATGCGTCGCCGCTCGCTCGCCGTAGTAGCTCCACGTCAGCAGGGTCGTGAACACGAACATGATCAGGCAGGCGGAGACCACCAGTCCGCCCACGGTGGTGTCGCCGAAGATGACTTGCGGGAAGACCTGGGAATAGGCCGCCAGCGTCATGTCGAACCCGCGCAGGTCGGAGTTCCAGACATGCTCGACCACGCCGTTCCCGGCCGGGAAGCTGCCCCGCACCGTCAGCATGACGAGGCCGGTCATGGTGCAGATGATGATGGTGTCGATGAAGGTGCCCATCATGGCGAACCGGCCCTGACGTGCCGGATCGTCGGTCTGGGCCACGGCGTGGGCCATGGGTGTCGAGCCCTGGCCGGCCTCATTGGAGAACAGGCCGCGCGCCACACCGGCCCGGATCGCCATCATCACCCCGGCACCCAGGAAGCCGCCCGTCGCCGCCGCGCCGTTGAAGGCACTGTCGAAGATCAGCACGAACGCGGCCGGCAGGTCTTCAATGTTCAGGGCCAGGGCGGCACCCCCCAGCAGCAGATAGGTTATGGCCATGAAGGGCACGATCTTCTCGGCCAGATTGCCGATCGACTTGATGCCGCCGATGATGACGATGAACACGGCCCCCGCGACGATCAGGCCCGCGCCCCATTCCGGGACCGGGGCCAGGCTGGTGATGGAGTCCGCGATCGAGTTGGACTGGATCATGTTGCCGGTCGCCACCGATGAGAACAGGGTGCCGAGGCAGAACAGGACCGCCAGCCAGCCCCAGTGCCGGCCCAGACCCTTGCGGATGTAGCTCATCGGCCCGCCCTGGTAGGTCCCGTCGGCACGCTGGTCGCGGAAGCGGATGGCCAGCGAACCTTCGGCGAAGGCCAGGGCCATGCCGAGCAGGGCGGTGACCCACATCCAGAACAGGGCGCCGGGCCCGCCCAGGGTTATGGCGGTGGCCACGCCGGCGAGGTTGCCGGTCCCGACCTGACCCGACAGGGCGGTCGAGAGGGCGGCGAACGGAGAGATTTCGCCCTTGCCGCCCTCCCCCTTCCTGAACAGTCCGGCGAAGGCCTCGCCCAGCTTCAGGATCGGGTAGAAGCGCAGCCCGATCATGATCCAGGCACCCACGCCCAGCAGCACGATGACCATCGGCGGAAAGGGCAGGACGGACTCGCCGTTCCAGGTCCCGCCCCAGATGAAGTCGCTGACGTTGGTGACCTGATCGTAGAAGGCCTGCACGCCGGTCGCCGTCGTGGTCTCGGTCATCCCCGTCCCCGTTCCGCTTGATAGATGACGGGCACCTTAGCCGCGGCGCCCGGATTGGAAACGGCCGAATGGTCGCGGTCCGGTGGGTGTGTCCCTCCGGTCGCTATGCGGCCGGCCTGTGCATGGCGCAGATCTTGTTGCCGGAGGGATCGCGCAGATAGGCGAGGATCAGCGTGCCGAAGGGGCCGGTGCGCTCGCCCGGCGGGTCCTCGATGGCCGTGCCGCCGGCCGCCACGCCCGCGTCGTGAAAGGCCTGGACCATCTCGGGCGTCTTGGCGTGAAAGCCGAGGGTGCCCCCGTTGGCGTGGCAGGCGGGCTCGCCGTCGATGGGCGTGCCGACGGCGAAGGCCCCCATGCGGGTCCGCCACCAGAAGCGGCCCTTGGCATCCGGCCCACTGGCGGGATCGATGCCGAGCGCGCCGAGGGCGGCGTCATAGAAGCGGCGCGACGCCTCGACGTCATTGGCGCCGACGGTGACGTGGGTGAACATGGGCGAAGCTCCTTCTGATGTCGCGACGCTAGATCAGTGCGTTTCTCAACGCAACTGACCTAGAACACCACCACGCTGCGGATGCTCTCGCCCGCATGCATCAGGTCGAAGGCCTCGTTGATGCGCTCCAGCGGCAGGGTGTGGGTGATCATCGGGTCGATCTCGATCTTGCCGTCCATGTACCAGTCGACGATGCGCGGCGTGTCCGTGCGCCCCCGCGCCCCGCCGAAGGCCGAGCCGCGCCAGACCCGGCCGGTGACCAGCTGGAACGGGCGGGTGGCGATCTCCTTGCCCGCCTCGGCCACGCCGATGACGATGCTCTCGCCCCAGCCGCGGTGGCAGGCCTCCAGCGCCTGACGCATCACCGTGGTGTTGCCGGTGCAGTCGAAGGTGTAGTCGGCCCCGCCGCCGGTCAGTTCGACCAGATGGGCGACGACGTCCGCGACATTCTTCGGATTGACGAAATGGGTCATGCCGAAGCGGCGGCCCCACGCTTCCTTGCCGTCGTTGATGTCGACTCCGACGATCATGTCGGCCCCGACCATCTTCAGCCCCTGGATCACGTTCAGCCCGATGCCGCCCAGGCCGAAGACCACGCAGTTGGCCCCCGGCTCCACCTTCGCGGTGTTGACCACCGCGCCCACGCCGGTGGTCACGCCGCAGCCGACGTAGCAGGCGGATGCGAAAGGCGCGTCCCTGCGGATCTTCGCCAGGGCGATCTCGGGCAGGACGGTGAAGTTCGAGAAGGTCGAACAGCCCATGTAGTGGGCGATCGCCTGACCCTTGTAGCTGAAGCGGCTGCTGCCGTCGGGCATCAGGCCTTTCCCTTGCGTCGCCCGGATGGCGGTGCAGAGGTTGGTCTTGCGGCTGAGGCAGCTTTTACATTGCCGACATTCCGGCGTGTACAGCGGGATGACATGGTCGCCGACCGCAACCGAGGTCACGCCCGGACCGACCTCGACCACCACGCCCGCGCCCTCATGGCCCAGGATCGAGGGGAAGATGCCCTCCGAGTCCAGCCCGTCCAGCGTATAGGCGTCGGTGTGGCAGATGCCCGTGGCCTTGATCTCGACCAGCACCTCCCCGGCCCGCGGCCCCTCCAGATCGACCTCGACGATCTCGAGCGG
>CAMCIP010000210.1 GCA_945874855.1 Brevundimonas vancanneytii | reverse complement strand
ACGAAGATGGCGAAGAAGATCTTCATCGTCGGGCGATAGCGCATCGACCGGATCTTGGACGTGTCCAGCCACGGCAGGACGAACAGGATCCCGATCGCGGCGAACATGGCCACCACACCGCCGAACTTGTCCGGCACCGCCCGCAGGATGGCGTAGAAGGGCAGCATGTACCACTCGGGCACGATGTGCGGCGGCGTGACCAACGGATTGGCCGGAATGTAGTTGTCGGCGTGGCCCAGCGCCGTCGGCATGAAGAAGACGAAGGTGGCGAACAGCATCATGAACAGGATGATGACGACGCCGTCCTTGACCGTGAAATAGGGGTGGAAGGGCAGGGTGTCCTTGGCCACGCGGTCCTTGGGGATCAGAATGCCGACCGGATTGTTCTGACCGGCCGTGTGCAGGGCCCACAGGTGCAGCACCACCACGCCGAGGATCACGAACGGCAGGAGATAGTGCAGCGAGAAGAAGCGGTTCAGCGTGGCGTTGTCGATCGCCGGTCCGCCGCGCAGCCAGATCAGCACGGGCTCACCGACCACGGGGATGGCCCCGATCAGGTTGGTGATGACCTCGGCGCCCCAGTAGGACATCTGGCCCCACGGCAGGACGTAGCCGAGGAAGGCAGTGGCGATCATCAGGAAGAAGATCAGGCCGCCCAGGATCCAGATGATCTCGCGCGGGGCCTTGTAGGAGCCGTAGTAGAGCCCGCGCAGCATATGAACGTAGACCGCGATGAAGAACATCGAGGCCCCGTTGGCGTGGACGTAACGGATCAGCCAGCCGCCCGGCACGTCGCGCATGATGCGCTCCACCGAGGCAAAGGCGTCGGCCGTATTGGGCTGGTAGTGCATGGCCAGGACGATGCCGGTGACGATCTGCGTCACCAGGCAGACCATCAGGATGGCCCCGAAGGTCCACCAGTAGTTCAGGTTCCGCGGCGTCGGCAGCGTCATGTAGTCGGCGCCGAAGCGGATGATCGGCAGCCGCGTGTCCAGCCACTTCTCGAAGCCGGACTTGGGGACGTAGGTGGATTCGTGTTCGCTCATCTGTGCTTTCCGCCTCAGCCGATCTTCACGACGGTGTCGCCGACGTATTCATAGGTCGGGACCACCAGGTTGGTCGGTGCCGGGCCTTTGCGGATACGACCCGAGGTGTCGTAGTGCGAGCCGTGGCACGGGCAGAACCAGCCGCCGTAGTCGCCGGCGTTGAAGGTCGGGATGCATCCCAGGTGTGTGCAGGAGGCGATGACGACCAGATAGGCCTCCTTGCCGGCCTTGACGCGATCGGCGTCGGTCTGGGGGTCCTTCAGGTCGGACAGGGGCGTGGCGCGCGCCTCTTCGACCTGGGCGGCGCTGCGGTGACGCACGAACACCGGCTTGCCCTGCCATTTGATGACGACCTGCATGCCCTCGGCGACCTTGGACACGTCGAACTCGATGACGGACAGCGCCAGGGTGTCGGCGGCCGGGTTCATCTGGTTGATCAGTGGCCAGGCGGCCATGACGCCCGCGCCCACGGCGGCGGCGCCGGCGGCGATGTGGATGAAGTCGCGGCGGGTGGCTTCGCCGTCGGGGGAATGATCGACCGTCTCGGTCACGTCTCACCTCTGTCGGACCGCCAAGGCGCCCGCGCGGGAGGCGGGGCGTCGGCGGCAGGATCACTTAGCGGATATGCAGGGAAACCGCCGCGACGGCTCGTGCGTCCCGTCGCCGCAAGCCTCGACAGGGAGGCGACGACGCAAACGCGCGAAGGGTCACGACAGGCCCCCGGCCCGCGCGTAGGGTGGCCTTAGAATGCGTCTCGCCCTTTTTCAACCGGCCATCCCCCAGAACGTCGGCGCCTGCATCCGGCTGTCGGCCTGTTTCGGGGTTGAACTGCACCTGATAGGGCCTACCGGCTTCGCCCTGGACGACCGGGCGATGAAGCGGGCGGCGCTGGACTATGGCCCGCTGGGGCACATGACTGCACATGCCGACTGGACGGCGTTTCAGGCCGCGCGGGGGCCCGGACGACTGGTGCTGTTCACCACGCGCGGCGCCACGGCGTTGCAGGATTTCGCCTTCCATGACGCCGACGTGTTGCTGTTCGGCAGCGAGCCGACCGGGGCTCCGGACTTCGTCCATGCAGCCGCGGATGCGCGGGTGGTGATTCCCATCCAGCCGGGCGCGCGGTCGCTGAACCTCGCCGTCAGCGCCGGCATCGCCGTCTGGACGGCGACCCGGGCCGTCTCGAAACCGGTCCCGCGCGACTGAGGCCTCAGCGTCCCTGGGTCAGGGCGATCAGTTCATCGGCGAGGGCGGCGGTCAGATGACCGTCAGCGAGGCGGCCGGTGGCGGCCTGCCAGCGGCGCAGGGCCGCGCGGGTGTTGGCCCCGACCACGCCGTCGATGCCCTGGGTGTCATACCCCAGCAGGGTCAGGGCCCGCTGGGCGCCGATCCTCTGGTCGCGCGACAGCGGGGCCTCGTTCGGCCAGGCCGTGGCCAGGCCCGGCTTGCCCGCCACGCCGTCCGCCGTCAGGCCGATGGCGAGGGCATAGGCGACCGAGTTGTTGTAGCGCCGGATCACATAGTGGTTGGGCAGGGCCAGGAAGGCCGGGCCGCGCGCGCCCTGGGGCAGCAGGATCACCGCCTCCTCTGACGCCTCCAGGTCGTTCGGCGCGCCGCCGTGGGCCAATCGCACGCCCCGCGCCGCCCAGAAGCTCCACGGCCGACGGTCGCTCTCGGCCTGGGCGTAGTCAAAGCCGGGAGGCAGGATGACTTCGTATCCCCACGTCTGCCCGCGCTTCCAGCCGGCCTGGGCCAGCAGGTTGGCGGCCGAGGCGAGGGCGTCGGCGTCCGAGCCCCAGATGTCGACGAGTCCATCGCCGGTCTGGTCCACACCGAGGCGCAGATAGTTGTCGGGCATGAACTGGGTCTGGCCCATGGCCCCGGCCCAGCTGCCCTTCAGGCCGGCGCGGGATCGGCGGCCGTCCACGACGATGTCCAGAGCATGTTTGAGCTGCTGCTCGGCCCAGTCCCGACGACGTCCGTCATAGGCGAGGGTGGCCAGCGAGCGGATCACGTCCATGTCGCCCTGGACGGCCCCGAAGGCGCTCTCCTGGGCCCAGATCGCCAGCAGGATTTCGGTCGGGACGCCATAACGCTGCACCACCTCCCACGGCACCCGGTCGGCGCGGTCCCTGGCCTGGGCGATGCGGGCGGGGGTGACGGCGTTCTGCACATAGGCACCGGCCGGGCGGCTGAACTCGGGCTGGTTGCCGTCCAGGCGGACGACCGTCGGATCAGGGCTGAGGCCCTCAAGCTCACGGGCGTACTCCGCCCGCCGGGCGCCGCCATGCCGGTTCAGGAAGCCCGCCTTCCAGCCGTCGAAGCCAGCCTGATCCACCACGGGGTCGGTCGGTGCCGGGGTCTGTTGCCGCGGTTCGGCCGGGCGCGGCCGTTCCGGCTCCTGGCCGGCCGGGGCAGGCGGCAGGCTGACCGGCATGGGTGGCGTCTCGACCATTGGGGCACAGGCCGCCACGGTCAGAACCAGCAGGAGTTTGGACGACAGTCGCATCGCGGTCATGTTCAGCGGATTCACGGTCATGGGACAAGGCTAGGCGATTCAGGCGAAGATTGCGTTGCATGAACTGGGCCAAAGCGAGGCGACCGTAACGTCGGCGCAACGGCCAGTGCGTCACTCACTCCGCACGCGAAAGCGCGACCGTCTGCTCCCCATTTGTCGTCGTTAACCCTCATTTTCATTGGAGGTTGGTCCGGACCGGGCCTATCGCGGAGTGTCCTCTGAAACGGCCTGGTGGCGGAGGGGCGACGCGTCGGGCGTGCAAGCCCGAAGACCCTCCGTTCAACTCGGAGGCCAGGCCTCCAGACGTCCTGCGCGGTTGACGCTTCCGCGCGCCGCCTCTATACGCCCCGTTCCGCCGCGTGCCCCAGGCTCGCGGCCGTTTCATTTTCGCTTTTCCGAGGCCCGAAGACCATGAAGGTCCGCAGCTCCCTGAAGTCGCTCAAGACCCGTCACCGCGACTGCAAGGTCGTGCGCCGCAAGGGCGTGGTCTTCGTGATCAACAAGACCAACCCGCGCTTCAAGGCCAAGCAGGGCTGAGGCCCGCGCCCGCTTCGCGGGCGCTCGCAACGATCCACAGGCCGCGGGCTGCCGTCCGCGGCCTTTCGCTTGTCCGGCGTTGAGGCCGCCCTCAAGCGGGCCTATGCCTGCGTCATCGACTCTCAACCGCGCTCAAGCAGCGAGCGGCCGCGCCGCGAGCGATAGCGCCCAAGGAAGCCCATGCCCGACGACGCCGCCTTCGACGCCTCGCCCGACGTTCTGACGTCCGCCGCCCAGGGGCGGCTGCGCACCCTCGTGG
>CAMCIP010000209.1 GCA_945874855.1 Brevundimonas vancanneytii | reverse complement strand
TCATGCTGGAGCCGGTCGGCCGGACCGCCCTGATCCAGGTCTGCGGCACCACGCCGTGCATGCTTCGCGGGTCGGGCGATCTCATGAAGGTCTGCCGCGAGAAGATCGGCCCGCGCGACACCCTGTCGGCCGACGGGCGCTTCACCTGGCAGGAGGTCGAATGTCTCGGTGCCTGCGTCAACGCACCGATGGCCCAGATCAACGACTACTATCATGAGGATCTGACGGCCGAGGACATGGCCCGGATCATCGACGATCTGGCCGCCGGAAAGTCGCCGGCCCCGGGCTCCTCTGCAGGTCGCCATACGTCGGAACCCGCGGGCGGGGCCCTGACCCTGACCGATCCCGGCCTCTACGACGGCTCGGCGGCAAAACCGATCGTCCGGCTGCCCAACAGTCAGGCCGCCTCATGACGGGTCCGGACTTCTCGGATGAGGCCGCCGTCAAGGCCTACCGCGCCGAACTGCGGGCGGTGGGACGCACGCCGCGTCTGGCCGGCTTCGGTCTTGTGGTTTTCGGTGCCCTGGCGTCCTGGTCGGCACCGCAGTTCGGCGGGGCCGGAGCGGTGGTTCAGGGGATCGGCTATGCTGCTCTCGCCGCCGGCTGGGTGCTGATGCTGGCCGCCATCTTCATGCGCACGCGCCACCATCGTCGTCGTCTCGCCGAACTGGACGGAGGCGGTCTATGATCGCCACAGGAGAACCGTCGCGCAGCCGTCAGCTTCACCGGGCATGGTCCTGTGGATCGTTTTCGACCGGGTGGGGGCCCGATCATGAGTTCGCAGGACAGATCAAAGCGGGGCGGGCGGCTGGCACGCGGGGCCCGGGCGGCAGGCCTGCTGCTGGCCAATCTGGCCGGCGCGACCTCCATGTCCATGGGCGCCGCCCAGCCGAGGGTCGAGCCGCCGCGTCCCCAGACCGTGCCGGCGCCGTCTGCGCCCGCCTCCCTTCCCCAGAACACGAATGCCCCTGACCGAAATGCGCCTGCTGTCCCCCAAACGCCTACGCGCCCGGATCGCGACGCCCGCGACCGCAAGAGCGAACTGTCGCGCCCGCGCGGCCGCGGCACCGGCGGCGGTTCCGGCGACGGACGGAGCGGCCCGATGATCGGTCTGCTGGAAGACAAGGACCGGATCTTCACCAACCTGTACGGCTTCCATGACTGGGGGCTGGAGGGGGCGAAGCGGCGCGGCTGCTGGAACGCCACGCCCGACATTCTGGCCATGGGTCGCGACTGGATCATCGCCAACGTCAAGAACTCCGGCCTGCGCGGCCGCGGCGGGGCGGGCTTCTCGACCGGCCTGAAGTGGTCCTTCATGCCCAAGGAGGTGAAGGACCGGCCGCATTATCTGGTGGTCAACGCCGACGAGTCCGAGCCCGGGACCTGCAAGGACCGGGAGATCATGCGCCATGATCCCCACCTGCTGATCGAGGGCTGCCTGATCGCCTCCTTCGCGATGCAGGCCCATGCCTGCTACATCTATATCCGCGGCGAATATGTGCGCGAGCGTGAGGTGCTGGAGGCGGCCATCAAGCAGGCCTATGAGGCCAAGTTGATCGGCAAGAACAACGTCCATGGCTGGGATTTCGACGTCTATGTCCACCATGGCGCGGGTGCCTATATCTGCGGTGAGGAGACGGCCCTGCTGGAGTCGCTGGAGGGCAAGAAGGGCCAGCCGCGGCTGAAGCCCCCGTTCCCGGCCGGTGCCGGCCTGTACGGCTGCCCCACCACGGTGAACAACGTCGAGTCGATCGCGGTCGTCGGGACCATCCTGCGGCGTGGCGCGGACTGGTTCGCGGGCTTCGGCCGGCCGAACAACACCGGCACCAAGCTGATGTGCATCTCCGGCCACGTGAACACGCCGTGCAATGTGGAAGAGGCGATGTCGATCCCGCTGAAGCAGCTGCTGGAAGAGCACTGCGGCGGCGTCCGGGGCGGCTGGGGCAATCTGAAGGCGGTCATCCCCGGCGGCTCGTCCGTGCCCCTGATCACGGCCGAGATGGCCGAGACGGCGTTGATGGACTTCGACAGCCTGCGCGACCTGCGCTCGGGCCTCGGCACGGCGGCGGTCATCGTCATGGACCAGTCCACCGACCTGGTGAAGGCGATCGCCCGCATCAGCTATTTCTACAAGCACGAGAGCTGCGGCCAGTGCACCCCGTGCCGCGAAGGCACCGGCTGGATGTGGCGCGTGCTGGAGCGGATGGCGGTGGGCGAGGCGGACCCGTCGGAGATCGACCTGCTGCTGGACGTTGCCGGACAGGTCGAGGGCCACACCATCTGCGCGCTGGGCGACGCCGCGGCCTGGCCCGTCCAGGGCCTGATCCGGCATTTCCGCCACGAGATCGAGGACCGCATCGCCCAGTACCGCAGCCGCCGCGCCAACTTCGCCGGCCATGCCGTGGCCGCGGAGTGACGATGCGCGCGCTCCCCCTCATTGCCGCCAGCCTGATCGCCGTGTCCGCCTGCGGGCAGGGCGAGGCGGCACCGGCGCCGGTGCCGGCTCAGGTCGAGCCGGCTGCGGCCGCCGAGCCGACGCCCGAGCCGGACGTCATGCCGGTTTCGGTCGACGCGGCGTGCCGCTACGCCGCGCGCGTCCAGTACGGACAGGCCGACGCGGACGTCGTCTATGACGCGGCGACCGGCACCGTGTCCTGGCCGGCGCCGGTCGACGGCGGCCGACTGACGTTCAGCTGTGCCGTCCGGGGCGGGCAGGTCGCCCTGTCGCGCGAAGGCCAGACCCAGATCATTACCTATCCGACCCCGGCGGCCGGACCCGCCGAGAAAGAGACCCGCTGATGCCCGTCGCCAAGGTCAACGGCGTAGACGTCGAGTTCGAGCCCGGCATGACCGTGCTCCAGGTCGCCGAGCGCGCGGGCGAGGAGATTCCGCGCTTCTGCTACCACGAGCGGCTGTCGATCGCCGGCAACTGCCGCATGTGTCTGGTCGAGGTGAAGCCGGGGCCGCCGAAGCCCCAGGCCAGCTGCGCCCTGCCGGCCGCGGAGGGACAGGAGATCTTCACCGACACGCCGATGGTGAAAAAGGCGCGCGAAGGGGTGATGGAGTTCCTGCTCATCAACCACCCGCTGGACTGCCCGATCTGCGACCAGGGCGGCGAGTGCGACCTGCAGGACCAGTCGATGTATTACGGCCGCGACGGCTCGCGCTACGCCGAGAACAAGCGCGCTGTCGAAGAAAAGTCCATGGGGCCGACGATCAAGACCTTCATGACGCGGTGCATCCAGTGCACCCGTTGTGTGCGGTTCGTGACGGAAGTGGCGGGCGTTCCGGACATCGGCATGATCTCGCGCGGCGAGGATGCCGAGATCACCACCTATCTGGAAAAGGCGGTCGATTCCGAGCTGTCCGGCAACGTCAACGACCTGTGCCCCGTCGGTGCCCTGACCCACCGGCCGTGGCAGTACAACTATCGTCCGTGGGAGCTGACCAAGACCGAGACCGTGGACGTCATGGACGGGCTGGGCTCGGCCATCCGCATCGACGCCAAGGGCGCCGAAGTGATGCGCGCCCTGCCGCGGGTGCACGAGGGCATCAATGAGGAGTGGCTGTCTGACGTCAGCCGCTACGCCGTCGACGGATTGAAGCGCAACCGGCTGGACCGGCCCTGGGTCCGGCGCGACGGGCGTCTGGTCGAGGCGACCTGGGACGAGGCGCTGGATGCCTGCGCCGCCGCCCTGACCCGCGCCCCCGCCGACCGCATCGGCGCCATCGCGGGTGACCTTCAGGACGCGGAGTCGATGAAGGCGACGCTGGACCTGTTCCGCGCCCTGGGCTCGGCCAATCTGGACTGCCGCCAGGACGGCTCGGCGCTCGGCTTTGGCCCGCGCGAGGGCTGGCTGTTCAACAGCGGCATCGCCGGCATCGAGGCGGCGGATTTCATCCTGATGATCGGGGTCGACCCGCGCGTCGAGGCGCCCCTGCTGAACGCGCGCATCCGCAAGTCCTGGCTGACCGGCACGACCCGCGTCGCCGTGATCGGCGAGCGTGCCGACCTGACCTATGAGCATGAGGTCGTCGGCCTGGGTTCCCGCACCCTGTCGCGCCTGCCCAAAGCCCTGACCGACGCCCTGACCGGGTCCGAGCGCCCCGCCATCATTCTGGGAGCGGGTGCCCTGCGCGGCGAGATGGGGCCGGCCGTGCTGAATGCCGTCGGCCGGCTTGCGGCCAAGGTCGGCGTGGTCAAGGACGGCTGGAACGGCTTCAACGTCCTGCATCATGCCGCGGCGCGCGTCGGGGGGCTGGACCTCGGCTTCGTGCCGGCATCGGGCGGCCTGACCGCCACGGGCATGGTCGGGCCCGACGCCCCCGACGTGCTGTTCCTGCTGGGCGCGGACGAGATCGATACCTCG
>CAMCIP010000208.1 GCA_945874855.1 Brevundimonas vancanneytii | reverse complement strand
CGGGCGGCGTCCTCGTCGACGCTCTCCACCTGGCCGTCGAAGCTGGCGAAGGGACCGTCGATGACCTTGACCGTCTCGCCGATGTCGAAGCGGATCGTGGGCTTGGGACGTTCGACGCCCTCCTCCACCTGGCCGATGATGTTCTTCACCTCACGCTCGGAGACCGGCAGGGGCTTGGTGCCGCCCGCGGCGCCGAGGAAGCCCGTGACCTTGGGCGTGTTCTTGACCAGGTGATAGGCGTCGTCGGTCATTTCCATCTTCACCAGCACATAGCCGGGGAAGAATTTGCGCTCGGCATTCACCTTGCGGCCGCGACGGATCTCGACGACGTCCTCGGTCGGCACGAGGATTTCGGAGAAGCAGTCGGCCAGACCCTGGCGGCCGGCCTGCTCGCGCAGTTGCTCGGCGACCTTCTTCTCGAAGTTCGAATAGGCGTGGACGATGTACCACTTGTGCCGCGGGTTGGCGGCGACGTCGGGCGCTGCGTCGGTCATGGCGCGCTCCTGTCTTTCTTATGAACCGAAGGAAATGATGCGTTCGAAGCCCATGCCCAGCAACAGATCCACGATCCAGAAGAAGCCGGCGGCCAGCAGCACCATGATGAAGACCATCACCGAGGTGATCCAGGTCTCCTTGCGGCTGGGCCACACGATCTTGCGGCCCTCTGCGCGGACCTGACCCAGGAACTGCATCGGCGAGGTGCGGACCTTGGGCGTGGTCGGCTCGACCGTCACGGTCGCGGCCCCTCCGGACGCTTGCGGCTTGGCGCCGGCGGCCGGATTTCCGGTGCGGCGGCCGGGGATTTTGGGCTTGGCCATCTGTCCTTGGGTCTCTTCTCGATCACGTGTCCTGCCCCGCAGATGGGAAGTCCCGGGCTGCGGCGACAGGGGGAATGGCAGGAGTTGGGGGACTCGAACCCACGACCCCCGGTTTTGGAGACCGGTGCTCTACCAGCTGAGCTAAACTCCTAGACAAATCAGAACGCGCCGGGGGTCACCCCTCGGCGCGCCGTTTCGCCAGACCGGGGCTAATGCCTCACTGACGGCCGGATTTCAAGGCTGACGTTCCCGTGCCGTGCACGAGGGACAATTGTTAACCGCCCCGCGGATATGGAGGGGGCGTGCGATACCAGAGGCAGTCTGCAGAATGACACCGATCCGATCCGGTCTGGCATTTCTCAAGGTCGACAGGCTGCTGGCGTGCCGTCGCGGGAATATGGCGCTGGTCTTTGCCCTGTCCGTTCTGCCGCTGTCGGTCGCGGCCGGCTTCGGGGTCGACATCACGCGGCAGCGGACGGCCCTCTCGGCGGCCCAGACAGCCGTGGATGCCGCCATCATCGCCGCGGCCACGACCGACCTGGAGGACGAGGACGACCTCAAGGAGGTCTTCGACACCTATCTCGAGGCCAATGCCGACGGCATCGGGCTTCTGACCGGCTATACGACCGAGCTGGAGGTGGACGAGGACGAGCAGCTGCGCGCGACCCTGCGCGGGACCATTCCGGCCTACTTCGGCGCATTGATCGGCAATGAGACCCTGCCCGTCGAGACGTTCACGGCCGCGACACGCGGCACCAACGACTTCGTCGAACTGGTCCTGGTTCTGGACAACACCTGGTCCATGTCGGCCTCGGACGGGACCGGCACGACCAAGATCGCCGGCCTGAAGACCGCCGCCAGCGCCCTGGTTCGTGAGCTGATGGTCACCGAGGACGGCAAGGTCAAGATCAGCGTCGTGCCCTATGCCGACTACGTCAATGTCGGGACCAGCAACCGCGGGGCGTCCTGGCTGAACGTGCCGGCCGACTATTCGACCACCTCGACCCCGTCGCCGCGAACCTGCAGACAGGTGCCCGTGACGACGACGACCTGTACCGGCGGCGTCCGCGGCACCTGCACCCGGTACCGCGACGGCGTGCCGGAAACCTATTCCTGCTGGACCACCCCCCAGACCTGCACGACCCGACCGGTCAGTCCGCCCCGGACGACCGAACAGTGCACCGGAGGCGGCAATCCCGTCACGACCTGGTATCGCTGGTTCGGCTGCGTCGGGTCGCGCACCACCGGCACGCTCAGGCTGGACGATACCCAGCCGTCCACCCGCTATCCCGGTCTGATGCAGACGTCACAGACCTGCCTGAAAGCGGTCCTGCCCCTGTCGCAGAACAAGACGACGGTGCTGACGCAGATCACCGACCTGATCGTCAATGTGGGCGGCTACCGTCCCGAGACCTATATCCCGGCCGGGATGGTCTGGGGGATCAATGCGCTGTCGCCGAGCGCCCCCCTGACCGAGGGTCGCGCCTATGGTGATGGCGTGCGCAAGATCATCGTCCTGATGACGGATGGCGAGAACACCCTGAGATATGTGTCGAGCAACGGCACCCACACGGCACCGTCCGGTGCCACGGCCGCTGCCCAGCTGGCCGCGACCAACAGCGACGTCGGCAGCCTGTGTACCTATGCCAAGAGCCAGGGCATCGAGATCTATACCGTCAGTCTCGGGGTGACCTCGGCGACGGCGAGCAACATGCTCATCGCCTGCGCCACCAGCGCCAGCCATGCCCATGCGGCCAGCAACACCTCGGCCCTGCTCGCGGCCTTCCGCCGGATCGCCATGTCCATCAATGCCGTGCGGCTGACCCGATAGCTTCAGCCGCCGGCGGTGGCCCCGGCCTCGGCCTGTGGCGTGATGACCTGTCTGAACATCAGCTTGTCGATGCGGCGATCGTCCATGTCGATGACCTCGACCTCGAACCGGCCCAGCTGGAGCACCTCACCCTCGGCGGGGACGCGCGACAGGTGATGCAGCACAAGGCCGGCGACGGTGTGGAAGCCGTCGGCCTCGCCGAAGTCCTCGCCGAGGGTGTCTGACAGTTCCTCCAGGTCGGTCTGGCCGTCGACCAGCCAGCTGCCGTCCTCGCGCTGGCGGACGTAGGCGTGCTCCTCGTCGTGACCCTCATCGAAGTCGCCGGCGATCATTTCGAGCAGGTCGGTGGCGGTCACCACGCCCTCGAAGGCCCCGAACTCGTCCACCAGAAAGGCCATGTGGACCTTTGACCCCTTCATGATCTCCAGCGCCTTCAGCACCGAGGTCGACTGGGGGATGAAGGCCGGGGTCTGGACGTGCTTCTCGATGTTGAACTCGCCATTGTCCAACAGGCTGTCCAGCAGGTCCTTTTTGTGGACCACGCCCAGGGGGTTATCGACGTCATTGTCCCGGGCCACGACGATGCGGGAATAGGGACAGGTGCGGACCTCTTCACGCAGCTGTTCCTCGGTGTCGTCCAGCGCGACCCAGAAGACCTCGTGGCGCGGGGTCATGGCCACGCGGATGGGCCGGTCGCCGAGCGTCAGGATCTCCTCGATCATCTCCTGCTCCTCCGGCTCGATCAGGCCGGCAGAGGTGCCCTCGGCGATCATGGTCTCGACCTCCTCCTGGGTGACGTCGGACCCGTCGCGGTCCTTGACGCCCAGAAGCTTGAGGATGGCGGAGGTCGAGGCCGTCAGCAGCACCACGAAGGGGTGCAGGACCACGGCCACGGTCGAGATCGGGGCCGCTGTCTTGGCGGCGATGGACTCGGGGAAGATCAGTGCCAGCCGCTTGGGCACCAGTTCGCCCACGATCAGCGAGACATAGGTGATGCAGACCACGACCAGGGCCGTGGAGAAGATCTCGGTATAGGCCGCCAGGTTCGGGAAGGCCGCCTCCAGAATCAGGTTCAGCTCGCCCGCGATCGCGGCCTGGCCATAGGCACCGGCCAGAATGCCGATCAGGGTGATGCCCACCTGGACCGCAGACAGGAAGTGGGTCGGATCCTCCGCCAACTTCAGAGCGGCGCGCGCACCCCGGTCGCCCCGCTCGGCACGGGCCTGAAGCTTGGACTTGCGTGAGGACACGACCGCGAGTTCGGTCATGGCGAACAGGCCGTTCAGCACCACCAGGGCGAGGACGACGACGATGGCGACGGCTAACATCTAGGGGGGAAGGCCCGGGCGCGGCGCGACGTTCGGCGTCCGCAACTGTGACTATACGGGGTCGCCGCGACCCGCGCCATGGATTCGTCAGTCCCGGTCGGACCTGCCGGAGTCGCCCGATCCATACCAGCCGCCGCCAGGGCCATCGGCCGGCACGGCTGCGCAGGCGCTGGCCCCGATCAGGGTGCCGATGAACAGGCCGATGCGAAGCGCCTTCATCATGGTTGACGAACTCCTAACGACCCGGTGAATGATCGTCAGGCTCCCTTTCGGCCTCATGCGCAAGGCCGCGCGCCCCATCGAGGACGGCTTAACCGCGTCCCTCCCGTGGTGGGGGAATGCGGGCAGCGCGGAGGGGCACAGCCCCCTTGCGCACTCCCGCCTTTCGGCTCTCAC
>CAMCIP010000207.1 GCA_945874855.1 Brevundimonas vancanneytii | reverse complement strand
GCCGGGGCGGTACGCTATCGCGTCGAACCCAACGTCAAGGACGGCAAGGGCGGGCTGCGCGACCTGAACTGCCTGTTCTGGATCGCACGGGGTCTGGCCCCCGACAGTCCGGACGGCGAGGCGACGCTGGGCGACATCCTGACAGCGCGGGAGCGAAGGCTGTTCGCCGAGGCCTTCGACTTCCTGTGGCGGGTGCGCCACCACATGCATCTGATCGCCGGCCGGGCAGTGGAGTCCCTGACCTTTGACCTCCAGCCCGAGGTGGCGCGTCGCATGGGCTGGCGCGGGCGCGGCGACGAACCGGCGGTGGAGCGGTTCATGCGCCGCTACTTTCTGGTGGCCCGCGACGTCGGGGCCCTGACGCGGGCCTTTTCCGCCCAGCTCGAGGCGCGTCGCCAGAAGCCCGCGCTCGGACTGTCCCGCCTCTTCCCGTCGCGGCCGCGCAGTCTGGACGTCGCCGGGTTCCGGGTTGAGGGAGGGCGGCTCTCGATCGACGGACCGGAGGTGCTGAGGGCCGATCCGGTCAGGCTGCTGCACCTGTTCCGGGTCATGGACGCCGAAGACCTGGACCTGCATCCCGACGCCTTCGCGGCCGTGTCGCGAGGCCTCAGCCTCATCACGCCCCAGATGCGGCGCGATCCGCAGGCCGCGCGCGCCTTTCTGGACGTCCTGGCCCGTGGACAGAGGCCGTACCGCGTCCTCAGCCTGATGAACGCCGCGGGCGTCCTGGGCCGCTTTCTGCCGGAATGGGGCCGGATCGTCGGCCAGACCCAGTTCAACATGTACCATGCCTATACGGTGGACGAGCACACGCTTCAGGCTGTGGGCATCATCAACGATATCCAGCGCGGCAAGCTGAAGGACGACCATCCGCTCGCCAGCGACATCGTCCACCGGATCGTGGATTTCGAAGCCCTGATGCTGGCCATGCTGCTGCACGACGTCGGCAAGGGCGGGGATCGGGGCCAGCTGGAGGACGGTGCCATCGCCGCGCGACGGGCCTGCGAGCGGATGGGGGTCGAAAGCCGCCGCATCGAGCTTGTGACCTGGCTGGTGGCCAATCACCTGGTCCTCTCCGACGTGGCCCAGAAGCGCGACACCTCCGATCCGGCGACCATCCGCGCCTTCGCCGAACGGGTCGGCGACCCGGAACGGCTGCGGATGCTGCTGGTGCTCACGGTGGCCGACGTCCGTGCCGTCGGGCCAGGTGTCTGGAACGGGTGGAAGGGTCGGCTGATGCGCGACCTCTATGCCCGGGTCGACGCCCTGTTCCGCGGCGACGATCCCGATGCGATCGATCCGGCCGCGGAATTCGACGCCCTTCTGGGCCGGGCGCTGCAAGACGGAGCGGCAGCGGATGCGGTGCTGGACTGGGCCGACGCCAGCCCGGCGCTCGGCAGTCGGGCGACGACGCGGGTGGCGGTCGCCGCCGAAGACCGGCCCGGCCTGTTCGCCGACCTGGCCGCCGTTCTCGCCCGTGAAGGCGCCGACGTCGTGGGCGCCAGGGTCGGCTCGGCCCCGTCCGGCCTGGCGCTGGATGTGTTCGACGTCCAGGACGGCAGCGGCCGTCCCTATGGCCAGGATGAACCGCGGCGCCTGTCGCGCCTGATCGAGGCCCTGACGGTGGCGGCGCGCGACCGGACCGGGGGTCGACCCGACGCGCCGGCGGCGGCACCGGTCAGCGCCCGGCGGGCCGCCTTCGAGGTGCGGCCGGTCGTCATGATCGATCTGGACACCGTGGATGTGGCCGCGGTGGTCGAGGTCTCGGGGGCCGACCGGCCCGGCCTGCTGGCCGCCCTGGCCGCCGCCATCGCCGATTCCGGCCATCAGGTGCGTTCGGCCCATGTCGCGGTCTTCGGCGAGCGGGCGGTGGACGCCTTCTATCTGACCGACGCCGAGGGGCGGAAGCCGCGCCCGGGCGCCGACCTGGAGGCCTTGCGGCAGGGGCTGGCCGCCGTGCTTGAGGCCGCCCCCGCGGCGGCGCCCGACGGCCGGACCATCACCCCGGTGCGCGCCAGTGTGCGCGACATGTCGGACCTGTCGCGTCCGGCCGTTTCGCGCGGCGGCGAAGCGGGATAAGCGGAACGACGAGCCCCTCCCGCCTGCATCGGACGCCGGACCTTGACCCAGATCGCAGAGCCGCCATCTCCCGACGGGCCGCCGACGCCCGCCAAGGGCGGGGGCATGCTGCGCTCCTCGGCCATTTTCAGCGGCCTGACCCTGGTCAGTCGGGTGGTGGGCTTCGCCCGGGACGTGGTGATCACCGCCGCCCTCGGCGCCGCGTCCGGCCCGGCCGGCGACGCCTACAATACGGCCCTGAGCTTTCCCAACCTGTTCCGCCGCATCTTCGCCGAGGGCGCCTTTGCCGCCGCCTTCGTGCCGGCCTACACGCGCACCCTGAAGACCGAGGGGCCGGTCGAGGCCGACCGGGTGGCGACCCAGGCCCTGGCGGCCGTGGCCTTCGCCACCGTGCTTCTGACCGTGGCCGCCCAGCTGGCCATGCCGTGGCTGATGAGAGTGATCAACGTCGGCTTTCTGGACGACCCTGCGCGGTTCAAACTGGCCGTGATCCTGACCCAGATCACCATGCCCTACCTGCCCTGCATGGCCATCGCCGCCCTGCTGTCCGGTGTGCTGAATGCGCGGGGCCGGTTCATCGTCTCGGGGGCCTATCCCATCCTCCTGAACCTGATCATGCTGGCCGCGGTCATCCCGGCCCCGGGCGGTCAGGTGGGGGCGGCCCATGCCGCGTCCTGGGCCGTGCTGGTGGCGGGGATCAGCCAGGCAGGCCTGTGCTGGTGGGCCGCCCGCCGGGCCGGGGCCGACATCCGCCTGGCCTTCCCGAAGCTGACGCCGCCGGTGAAAGCCATCATCATCACCGCCATTCCCGCCGCGATCGGCAATTCCGCGACCCAGATCAACGTCTTCGTCTCGGGCAATCTCGCCAGTTTCGTGGATGGGGGCCGGACCTGGCTGGCGACCGCCGACCGGCTGTACCAGCTGCCCCTCGGTCTTGTGGGCGTGGCCATCGGCATCGCCCTTCTTCCCCGGCTGTCGGCGGCGGTGGCCACGAAGGACCACGCCCAGGAGCAGTCGGCCATGGACGAGGCGGTGATCCTGTCCATGGCCCTGACCCTGCCGGCCGCGGCGGCCCTGATGGCCATGCCGCATTTCCTGATCGACGGCCTGTTCACGCGCGGCGCCTTTCTGGCGCTGGACGCGCGGGCCACGGCCGACGCCCTTCTGCAGTTCGGCTGGGGCGTGCCGGCCTTCGTTCTGATCCGCATCCTGTCGCCGGCCTTCTTCGCCCGGGGCGACACCCGCACGCCGATGAGGTTCGCGCTGGTCTCGGTGGCCGTGAACGTGGTCCTCGCCTTCGCCCTGTTCTACGGCGGGATGAGAGTCGCCGGGCTGGCGGCGGCCGTGTCGGGCGCGGCCTGGGCCAACGCCGGCCTGCTGGCCGTGACCCTGTGGCGCACCGGCCACTGGCGACCGGGGCCGACGCTGATGGGCCGGCTGGCGCGGATCGCGCTGGCGGCCCTGGGTCTGGCGGGGGCGGTCTGGGCGGCCCAGGCCTTCCGCCCGGAGATCGAGGCGGCGGTCGGCGTCGTGACGGCGGGGCATGGGTCCAAGGAGCTGGCGCTGCTGGTGACCTCGGCGGCGGGCGGGCTGGTCTATGTCGTCCTGGCCTTCGCCACCCGGGCGATCACGCCGGGCGAGGTGCGCAAGCTGATCCGCCGCGGCCGCTGATCCCTTGCCCGTGCGTCCCCGGTGAGGCAAAGCCGGGCCATGTCCGAGACCGCGTCTGCCGAACCCGTCGCCTATCTGGGGCCCCGACGCATCCTGTCGGGCATCCAGGCGTCCGGTGCCCTGCATCTGGGCAACTATCTGGGCGCGTTGAAGCGGTTCACCCAGCTGCAGGACCAGGGCGCGCCCTGCTTCCTGTTCGTGGCCGACCTGCACGCCATCACCGTGTGGCAGGACCCGGCCCTGCTGACCGCCCAGACGCGCGAGATCGCCGCCGCCTATCTGGCCTCCGGCCTGGACCCGGCACGGTCGGTGATCTTTCCCCAGTCGGCGGTGCGGGCCCATGCCGAGCTGGCCTGGATCCTGAACTGCACGGCCCGGCTGGGCTGGCTGGACCGGATGACCCAGTTCAAGGAGAAGTCCGGCAAGCACAAGGAGCGGTCCTCGGTCGGCCTGTATACCTATCCCGTGCTGCAGGCGGCCGACATCCTGCTGTACAAGGCCACCGAGGTGCCGACGGGCGAGGACCAGAAGCAGCATCTGGAGCTGACCCGCGACATCGCCGCCAAGTTCAACGGCGACTATGGCGTCCCCGGCTTCTTCCCCCTGCCCGAGCCCCTGACCCAGGGGCC
>CAMCIP010000206.1 GCA_945874855.1 Brevundimonas vancanneytii | reverse complement strand
CGCCGCGGCCGGGACGGTGGTGGTCACGACCACGGTCATCTCCACCGGCTTCGGCATGGCCCCCGCGCGGCTGGCCGAGGTGCGGGCGCTGCAGACGGAGAACCTGCGCCTGTTGCACGCGGCGGGCGTGACCCTGGCGATCGGCTCGGACAGTTTCCAGACCAATGCCGTGGCCGAGGTGGCCAATCTGCAGGGGCTGGGCGCGTTCACGGCCCCCGAACTGCTGCGGCTGTGGATCGACACCGCCCGCGCGACCATCTTCCCCGACCGCCGCATCGGCCGGCTCGAGCCCGGCTATGAGGCCAATTTCCTCGTGCTTGGGGCCGATCCCTCTCTGGACCTGAGCACGCCGCCCGCGGTGCGCGCGATCCACAAGGCGGGGGTGGACGTCACGCCGCGGCGGTGAGGCGCTTGCCGATGCCGTCCCACCGAGGCGGAAGGGGCTTCCGGTTGCGGTCTGTCCGCTTCCGGGAGATCATGTTCGCAAGACCGCCAGACGCCTCCTGCCCCTTGCCGCAGCGGCCGTGCTCTGCCTCGTCGTCGGGTGCAGCGAGCCGGAGCCCTCCACCTTCTCGGCCTGCTATCTCGTCGGGACGACGACGACCGAGGACGCAGGGGAGGCGTTCGACCTGCTGGGTGAACTCGCCGCGGCGTCCTCGCTCAAGCTGACGTTCAGGAATGAAACGACGCGGAATTGGGCATGGTCTGACGGCGCACAGGCCATGTTTCTGACCGCGGTGGGCGAGCCGCGCGTTCATGTTGGCCTGACTCCGGATGGCGGATCGGAGAGGGCGCGGGAACCGGGCCGTCGCGTGCAGGGACTGCTGGCCCAGGCCATCGCCCCCCGCTGGTCGGTGCGGGTCGGAACCTGCAGCGGCGAGTGGAGCCCGTGGTCGCCGGCAACCGGCGACGCCGAAAGGTCGTCGCCCTGAGGGGCGGTGCCCCCACGAAAACGCCCGCCGGTTTCCCGGCGGGCGCATCAAGGTCAGCTTGCGGTCCCTGAAGGGGATCAGGCCGCGGCGCTGACGGAGCTGGAACCTTCCGACGGGTCGCGCAGGACATAGCCGCGGCCCCAGACGGTTTCGATATAGTGTTTGCCGCCGGCGGCCGTGGCCAGCTTCTTTCGCAGCTTGCAGATGAAGACGTCGATGATCTTCAGCTCGGGCTCGTCCATGCCGCCGTAGAGGTGGTTCAGGAACATTTCCTTGGTCAGGGTGGTGCCCTTGCGGAGCGAGAGCAGCTCCAGCATCTGGTATTCCTTGCCCGTCAGATGGACGCGGTGACCGTTCACCTCGACCGTCTTGCCGTCCAGGTTCACGGCGATCTCGCCGGTGTGGATGATGGCCTGGGCGTGACCCTTGGAGCGACGGACCACGGCGTGGGTGCGCGCGATCAGCTCGTCCTTGTGGAAGGGCTTGGTCATATAGTCGTCGGCACCGCCGCCGAAGGTCTTGACCTTGGTCTCGATCTCCGAGGTGCCGGACAGGATCATCACCGGGGTATTGACCTTGCCGACGCGCAGCTGCCGCAGGACCTCGATGCCGTTCATGTCGGGCAGGTTCAGGTCCAGAAGGATCAGGTCGTAGTCATAGATCTTGCCCAGATCGATGCCTTCTTCACCCAGATCGGTCGTGTAGACGTTGAAGCCTTCCGACTTGAGCATGAGTTCGATGCTCTGCGCGGTCGCGTGATCGTCTTCGATGAGCAAAACGCGCATACATGCCCCTCCAGGCAAAGCTTGGTCGTGATCGTGGATCACCCTTCACGGGTAACCTTGTTCGGACGTTAACCGGGCAAAAGCTTAAGAACCCTTAACGCCGCGATCGAGACGAATCGTAGGCTGATTTGCGAATCGACGTCGAGGGGCCTGAGTCAAGGCGAGGGGAATTTCCCGATCGGCCGCGGCCGGTCGAGCCCCGGGCGAGGGGTACGTCCCCGATTGACGTGGGTCAGGAAGATAATCCTAACCCAGGGCGCCGGCCGGATCCGGACGGCCGCCCGCCTCAGTCGGGGAGAGATCAGGAAGATGAAACGATATCGCGTGCCGGTGACGACCGGCGACCGCATCAAGGCCGATCTGGCGCTGTCGCTGGTGTCGGCCGCCACCGGGGTGCCGTCGGAGCGGATGGCGGGCGAACGGCTGGGCCCGGACGCCGTGCGCGCCCGCTGGCTGGCCCTCTATCTGGCGCACGTCGGTCACGGCTGGCCGCTGGAGCGGGTCGGCCATGCGTTCGGCGTCAACCGGGCTACGGCCTCGTCGGCCTGCCGCTGGGTCGAGGACGAGCGCGACAGCCCGCGTCTGGACCGGGTGCTGGACCGGCTGGAGGCCCTGCTGCGCGAGGTCTGCGAGGCTCCGCGGCTGGAGCTGGCGCGGTGAGGGCGGCGCGGGCCCGGACCCTGATGGCGCGGTCGGGCGCCTGGCTGGACGTCGTGCCCGGCGGCTATGGGCTGCGGCTGGGCGAGGACCGGCGGGCACGGGTGCACCTGCGGCTGGACGAGGCAGCCTTTCTCGACCTGGTGCGGGAGCCCGGTCTGGCGATCCGGCCGGGCGGGGGCTGGTTGCTGCGGCGCGCGCCGTCGGCCCCGTCCGCCGCCGATCCGGGCGGTCGCCCGGGCATGGTCGAGGGCGAGCGCACGGTGATGCGGCCCGACGGCGGGGCGGACCGGCGACGCGCCAACCTGGCCCCCACGGCCCTGGCCTGGCTGGCCGCGCGCAGGGACGGCGAAGGCCGGCCGTGGCTGACGCCGGTCGAGCATGCGGCCGGCGAGCGGCTTGCCCGCGACGCGGAGGTCGCCCTGTCCGGTCCGTCGCTGACCCTGCGCTGGGACGCCCTGCCGCGATCCGGGGCCGGGACCTCGGCCCGGACGGAACCCGACGATCGCGCCCATCGGGCCGGGGCGCGGGTGGAGGCGGCCCTGCGCGCCGCCGGCCCCCGGCTGCGGCCGATGCTGGAGGCGGTCTGCGTGCGCGGCTCGGCGCTGCAGGCCGCCGAGACCCGGCTGGGCCTGCGCCGCCGCTCCGGCCGCGAGATCCTGAAGGCGGGGCTGCAGGCCCTGGCGCGGCACTACGGGATCGGGTGACGGGCGGGAGCCGAACTCCGACGCCGGGTCAGCCCCCCCGCAGCTCCTGCTTGACCCGTTCGGCAAGCGTCTTGATGTCCAGCGGCTTGGGCAGGAAGGAGACGCCGACCTCGTCCTGGAGCAGGTCCGAGAAGTCGCTTTCGGCATAGCCGGAGATGAACATGACCGGGGCGTCGCCGAGGAAGGGCCGGGCCTTCTTGAGCAGGGCGGGGCCGTCGAGGCCGGGCATGATGACGTCCGAGATCAGCATGTCGATGGTGCCGGCGTGCTCCTCGGCCAGGATCAGGGCCTCCTCGCCGTCGGCGGCCTCGATCACGTCATAGCCGCGCTGGCGCAGCAGGCGGGCGGCGATGCCGCGCACGGCGGCCTCGTCCTCGACGAACAGAATGCGGCCGGCGCCCGACAGGTCGCGCGGGGCCTTGGCGACCTTTTCGACCACGGGCGTGGCGGCGAGGTCGGCGGCCGCCGCCTCGGGCAGGAAGATGCGGAAGGCCGCGCCGGCCCCGGGGACATTGGTGACGTTGATGTGGCCGCCGGCCTGTTCGACGATGCCATAGACGGTGGCCAGGCCCATGCCCGTGCCCTCGTTGACCGCCTTGGTGGTGAAGAAGGGCTCGAAGATCTTGTCGACGATTTCGGGCGGCACGCCGGGGCCGGTGTCGGCGACCTCGATCAGGGCCACCGCCTCGGTGGTCGGCTGGGCCCAGCCCATGGCCCGGGCCTCGTCGGCGGTCAGGCGGCGCGTACGGATGGTGACCGCCCCCTCGCCGGGCGTCACCACGCCGCGCATGGCGTCTCGGGCGTTGACGGCCAGGTTCATGACCGCCGTCTCCAGCTGGCTCTTGTCGGCCAGGACGACGGGCAGGTCGCGGCCATAGTCGGTCTCCAGACGCACGTCCTCGCGCAGCAGCCGGCGCAGCAGGACGGCGAACTCGCCGACCAGTTCGCCCAGGTCCAGCCGCTCGCGCCGGACGGTCGACTTGCGCGAGAAGGCCAGCAGCTTGCGCACCAGGTCGGCGGCGCGGATGGCCGTCTGGCGGATCTCGTTCAGGCCCTCATAGGAGGGGTCGCCGACCGGATGGCGTTCCAGCAGGCCGCCCAGCTGCAGCTGGATGGCGGTCAGCAGATTGTTGAAGTCATGCGCCACGCCGCCCGCCAGCTGACCCACGGCCTGCATCTTCTGGGCCTGCGACAGCTGCAGCTCCATCGACTTCTGCACCGAGGCGTCGAACAGCCAGATGCGCCGCCCCTCGCCCTCGGGGGCGACATAGAGATGCAGGATGCGCTGGGGCCAGGCGCGCGGGACCAGCTCGATGGGGCC
>CAMCIP010000205.1 GCA_945874855.1 Brevundimonas vancanneytii | reverse complement strand
TGAACCGTCTGCTGGGCTGCGCCTGGCTGGCCGACCCCGACGGCGACCCCGCCGCCCTGGCCGCTCTGGGCCAGGCCCTTTACGGCCGGGTCCAGGACCCCGCGCGACGGCCGCAGTGGATCGCATGAGCGGCCGCGCCCGCCTGCTCATCCCCCTGGCCGCGCTGGGCCTCGCCGCGGCCGTCGTCGCCGCCCTGGCGACCGGCCCGCTCGGCGCGCCGCCCGGCGACCTTCTGGCGGCGGCCACGGGGCAGGGGACACCGCAGGCGGAGCTGGCCCTGGCCCTGCGCCTGCCGCGCGTGCTCACGGCCCTGCTGACCGGGGCGGGTCTGGCGGCGGCCGGGGCGGCGCTGCAGATCCTGTTCCGCAATCCGCTGGTCGCCCCCGACCTGCTGGGCGTCTCCTCCGGGGCCGGGCTGGGGGCGGCCGTCGCTCTGCTGGCGGGGGCCGCCACAGTCGGCATCCAGCTCGGGGCCTTCGCCGGCGGCGTCGCGGCCACCGCCCTGACCCTGGGCTGCGCCCGGCTGGCGCGGACCGGCGATCCCCGGCTGTCGCTGGTCCTGTGCGGCATCGTCACGGGAGCTCTCGCCTCAGCCGGTCTGGGCCTCGCCGCAGTCCTGGCCGAGCCCTATTCCCAGTTGCCGGCCCTGACCTATTGGCTGCTGGGCAGCTTCGGCCGCGCCACCCTGTCCGAGGCGGCCCTGGCCCTGGCCCCGCTGGCCGTGGCGGTCGCCGCCGTCCTGGCGCTGGGTTCGCGGCTCGACGCCCTGTCGCTGGGTGAGGATCAGGCCCGGGCGCTCGGCCTGTCCGCGGGTCGTCTCAGGCTGATCGTGGTGGGGGCGGCGGCGCTGGCGACCTCGGCCTCGGTGGCTGTGGCCGGGGTGGTGGGCTGGATCGGCCTGCTGGCCCCCCATGCCGCGCGTGCCCTTGTCGGACCGGCGGCCGGCCGGCTGATCCCCGCCGCCATGGTGCTGGGGGCCGGACTGGCCCTGGGCGTGGACCGCCTCAGCCTTGCCCTCGGCCCGGCCGAGACCCCGGTCGGGCTGCTGGCCGCCCTGATCGGGGCCCCGGCCTTCCTGGTTCTGTTCGTGCTCTCGGGGCGGCGCGCATGACGGACGTCCTTCTGGAGGCGCAGGGTCTGGTCGCCGGCCGCGGCGGCTTCCGTCTGCCGCCCGTCGACCTGCACCTGCACGCCGGCGACGCCCTCGCCCTGACCGGGGCCAATGGCGCGGGCAAGACCACCCTGCTCAAGACCCTGGCCGGCCTGATCCCGCCCCTGTCCGGTCGGCTCACACCCGGGCCGGGCGGCGTGGCCTATCTGGCGCCGCCCGGGGTCGTCACGTCGGGCCTGACGGCGCTTGAGGTGGTCGCCCTTGGTCGCGTGGCCAACCGAGGCTGGTTCGGTGGCCCCCGTCCCGCCGATCTTCAGGCCGCGCGGGAAGCGCTTGCCGACCTGGGACAGGCCGATCTCGCCGACCGCCCGCTGGACCGGCTGTCCAGCGGCCAGGGCCAGTTGGTCCTGTTCGCCCAGGCGCGCCTCAACCCCGCCCGCGTGCTTCTCCTGGATGAGCCGACGGCCCTGCTGGACGCCGGTCACGCCGCCCGGGTCCGCGCCGCCCTCCGCGCCTTCCGCGACGAAGGGCGGGCCGTGGTCGTGGCCAGCCATGACCCGGCCCTCATCGGCGATCAACTGCAGGTCTGGTCCGTCTCGGTCGCCAACATCGCGCCGATCAGCGGACACCTCGAGGCCACAGCCGCGCCAGCAGCCTGTCCCCTCTGCGGCCGCAGCGGCGACCCTGCCGCCTGAGGTCAGGACCTCGGCCGCGTCCGCAGTTCTTCGCGGATTTCAGCCAGCAGGGCTTCGGTCGCCGTCGGCGCCGCCTCGGGCTCGGCCGCCTGCTGTCGCCGCAGCCGGTTGATCGCCTTGACCATCAGGAACACCACGAAGGCCACGATCAGGAATTGGATCACGGTGTTGACGAAGGCGCCGTACTGGATCGCCACCTCCTCGATCGCCTCGGTCGCGGGGTCTTCGGGCGACAGCACCCACTTCAGCTCGGAAAAGTCGACCCGGCCCAGCAGGAGGCCGATCGGCGGCATCACCACCTGTTCGACCAGGCTGGTGACGATCTTGCCGAAGGCGGCGCCGATGATCACCCCGACGGCCAGATCGACGACGTTGCCGCGCGCGGCGAACTCCTTGAACTCGGTCAGAAGGCTCATCAGGCAGGGTCCAGGTCGAGGTGAAAAAACTGGTTGAAGGCGGTCGCCTGATAGTCGCCGAAAGCACCGCCGGGCCGAAACCCCCGCGACTGATAGAGCTTCAGCGCCGGTTCGAAGGCGGGCCCCGACCCGGTCTCCAGCGACAGCCGGGTCGCGCCGCGGCTCGCCGCTTCAGCGACCAGATGTTCCAGCATCGCCCGTCCCAGGCCCCGGCCGAGGCGATCGGGCCGCACCCGCATCGACTTGATCTCGAAGGCCGTGGCGTCGATGCGGCGGACGGCCCCCATGGCGACGGCCTGACCGTCTTCGGACAGGACGAAAAGGTCGGTGCCCGGCGCGGACAGGCCCGAGGCGTCCAACGCATGCACCGACCCCGGGGGCGAATGCTCTCGCATCGCTGCCAGATGCAGTTCTATCAGGGATTTCAGGCTGGCGTCCTCGAAGTCGGCCCGGCCGGGAGTGAGGTCGCCTACCGAGGTATCAGGCATCGCCCGAGGCGTTCAGCCGCTCACGCAGCTCCTTGCCGCTCTTGAAAAAGGGCACGGACTTGGCCGGGACCTCCACGGGTTCGCCGGTGCGCGGATTGCGGCCCGCCCGGGCAGGCCTGTCGCGCACGGAAAAGGCACCGAAGCCCCGAATCTCGACGCGTCCCCCCGCAGCGAGGGCGTCCGACATGGAGCCCAGCACCACATTGATGACCCGCTCGACCTCGGCATGGGTCAGGTGACGGTTTTCCGCCGCCAGCTTCTCGATCAGTTCGGACTTGATCATCGTCGGTCCCCGCCCCTGCGATCCGCACGCCCGGACCCGCGCCGGATGCGCACGCCCTGGACCACCCTGCCCTACCCTAGACCTCGCCTGCGGGGCGAGAAAAGGGGCAGGGAGTCGATTCTCCGGTTCACCGCGATGCGCCCGGGCTGCGACGGCCATGAAAAAGGGGCGACCGGATCCCGCCGGCCGCCCCTGATCACTTGCCTTGTGACCTGTCGCTCGGGCCGCGGGCCCTTGCTGCTTCAGGCCCGGTTGGCCCGGTCTACTCCTTCGTGCCGGCCTTCTCGCGAAGGGCCGCGCCGAGGATGTCGCCCAGCGAGGCGCCCGAGTCCGAGGACCCGAACTGCTCGATGGCCGCCTGCTCGTCCTTCATCTCCAGCGCCTTGACCGACACCGAGACGCGGCGCGTGGCCTTGTCGACGGCGGTGATCATGGCGTCGATGCGATCGCCCACGGCATAGCGCTCGGGGCGCTGCTCATTGCGGTCGCGCGACAGGTCGGACTTGCGCACGAAGGCCGATACCGGGGCGTCGTCCTCACCGAACTTGACCTCGATGCCGCCGGACTCGATCGCCGTCACGGTGACGGTGATCTGCTGGCCCTTCTTGTAGACGTCGCCGTCCATCGGATCGCCGCCCAGCTGCTTGATGCCCAGCGAGACGCGCTCCTTCTCGACGTCGACATCCAGCACGCGGGCCTTGACCATCTCGCCCTTGCGATAGCGCTGGATGGCTTCCTCGCCCGAGACGTTCCAGTCCAGGTCCGACAGGTGGACCATGCCGTCGATGTCCGAATCCAGGCCGATGAACAGGCCGAACTCGGTGGCGTTCTTGACCTCGCCCTCGACGGTCGAACCGATCGGGTGGGCCGCGACGAAGGCGTCCCACGGATTGTCCTGGGCCTGCTTGAGGCCCAGCGAGATGCGGCGCTTGGAGGCGTCCACATCCAGGACCATGACGTCGACTTCCTGGCTGGTCGAGACGATCTTGCCCGGGTGGACGTTCTTCTTGGTCCAGGACATTTCCGAGACGTGGACCAGGCCCTCGACCCCGGCTTCCAGCTCCACGAAGGCACCGTAGTCGGTGATGTTGGTGATGCGGCCGGTCATCTTGGCGCCGACCGGATACTTGGCTTCCACGCCGTCCCAGGGATCGGTCTGCAGCTGCTTCATGCCCAGGCTGATGCGCTGGGTGTCCGGGTTGATCTTGACGATCTGGACCTTGACGGTGTCGCCGACGGCGAGGACCTGCGAGGGGTGCGAGACGCGCTTCCACGACATGTCGGTGACGTGCAGCAGGCCGTCGATGCCGCCCAGGTCCACGAACGCGCCGTAGTCGGTGATGTTCTTGACCACGCCTTCGCGGACTTCGCCTTCCAGCAGCTGGCCGACCAGTTCGGTGCGCTGTTCGGCGCGGGC
>CAMCIP010000204.1 GCA_945874855.1 Brevundimonas vancanneytii | reverse complement strand
GCCCTGATCGCGCGGATGGCCGGCGACAAGAAGGCCCAGGGCGGGCGCATCACCCTGATTCTGGCGCGTCGCATCGGCGAGGCCTTCGTCGAAACCGACGTGGATCCGGCGACCCTGCGCGCCTTCCTGTTTGCCGAAGGGGCGACGGCGTGAGGATCGAGGCCGTGCCGCTCGTCGACGCCCGGGTGCGGCTCGAGCCCCTCGAGGAGGGTCTGCGCGAGCCGCTGCGGGCCGCCATCGCCGGCGACTTCGACTCCTGGTCGATCATGGTCAGCAACGGCTTTGGCGACGCCTTCGACGCCTGGTTCGACCAGCGCGTCGCCCACATGGCGTCAGTCGGGGGGGCAGCCTGGGCGGTGCGTCGGGTCGCGGACGGGCGCATCGTCGGCACGTCCAGCCTGCACGACCCGGTCCCGGCCCACCGCCGGGTCGAGCTCGGCTCGACCGTCTATGCGCCGGAGGTCCGGGGCACGGCCGTCAATCCCGCCTGCAAACGGCTGCTGCTCGGCCATGCCTTCGACAGCGGGGCGATCCGCGTGGAAATCATCACCGACGCCCTGAACCTGCGCAGCCAGGCCGCGATCGCCAGACTGGGGGCTGTGCGCGAGGCCACCCTCAGGCGCCACAAGATCACCTGGACCGGGCGTGTGCGCGACACCGTCATGTTCGCCATCACCGATGAGGACTGGCCCGGGGTCCGGGACCGGCTGGACGCGCGGCTGGCGGCGTTCGACTGAACCTCAGCCGACGGCCCGACAGTCTGTGGGGGCCATGCCCTCGCTCGTCCAGGTGGCCAACGGACCCTGTCCGCGCAGCTCATGGCCGCTCGAGCGGTACCAGATGCCCTCCGGCACCCGCTCCAGATACAGGTCGAAGGCCTGACCCAGCGACGTGCGGACCGTGGCCATCTCGCGCGGATTGTCGAACTCGACCGAGAGACGCTCGCCGTCGTCGCAGATGTAGACGGTGCGCACGGTCCGGGTCAGCGACCGTTCCTGAACCTCGGCCCCGGTTTGGCCCCTGGCGACATTCGCCTCCAGGGCCCGGTCGCGCACGGCGTCGGAGTCGTCGGTTACCGGAGTCTCTCTGCCGCAGGCCGCGAGGCCGAGGGCCAGGGCCAGGCCGGGCACGAGGGGCCCGATCGTCCATCGTCGCCGGGTCTTCGAATCGGTCATGGCCCCTCCGTCCGCATCGAACGCGTCAGTTCACCCCCCCGTTCCGCGGCGTGCACGGAAGAACGTCCGCAGGGCGAGCGCCGCCTCGTCGGCCAGGGGGCCCCGCTCGGCCCGGGGTCGCCAGTGCAGGGTCGGCTGGTCGAACAGCTTCGGCCCATGGACCACCGCCCCGCCCTTGGGGTCGTCCGCGGCCCAGACCACCCGGCCGATGCGGGCGTGCGACAGGGCCCCGGCGCACATGGCGCAGGGCTCCAGCGTGACATAGAGGGTCAGGCCCGTCAGGCGGTGGTTGCCGGTCTCGCGCGCGGCCCGGCGCAGGGCCACGACCTCGGCGTGGCCGGTCGGATCGACGTCGCTCAGGGTGGTGTTGGCCCCGCGTCCCAGGACCTGGCCGGTCGCCTCATCGACCACGACGGCGCCCACGGGCACCTCGCCCGCGTCCGCCGCCGCTTGCGCGAGGTCCAGCGCCATGCGCATGAACCGCTCATCATGGTCCGCCATACGAACGACAACGACAAGAAGCCCCGCCCGCGTCAAGGCGACCGCAAGTCCGGTCCCCGCGACGGTGCCCCCCGCCCCGGGAAATCGGAGCCTGCGGCCGAGGCGCCCAAACGCTCGGAGCGCATCGCCAAGGCCATGGCCCGGGCGGGCATCGCCTCACGCCGCGAGGTCGAGCGCCTGATCGGTCTCGGCAAGGTGGCCGTCAACGGCAAGATCCTCGACACGCCCGCCGTGCTGGTGACCCGTGACGACGTCATCACCGTCGACGGCAAGCCGATCGGCTCGGCCCAGGCCACCCGCGTCTGGCGCCACCACAAGCCCGCCGGCCTGGTCACCAGCCACAAGGACCCGCAGGACCGCCCGACCGTGTTCGACGCCCTGCCGGCCGGCCTGCCGCGCGTCATCTCGGTGGGCCGTCTGGACCTGAACACCGAGGGCCTGCTGCTGCTGACCAATGACGGCGAGCTGAGCCGGGCGCTGGAGCTGCCGTCCACCGAACTGGTGCGCCAGTATCGGGCCCGGGCCCGCGGCCGCGTCACCCAGGCCCAGCTGGACGGCCTCAGGGACGGCGTCACCGTCGACGGCGTCCGCTACGGCCCGATCGAGGCCACGCTCGACAAGGCCAGGGAGAAGCCCGACGGCGACGGCAAGGGCCCCGCCAATCTGTGGATCAGCGTCTCGATCGCCGAGGGCAAGAACCGCGAGGTCCGCAAGGTGCTCGAACACCTGGGCCTCAGCGTCAACCGCCTGATCCGCCTGGCCTATGGCCCCTTCCAGCTCGGCACCCTGCCGGTCGGGGCGGTGGAGGAGGTGGGCCCCCGGGTCATCCGTGAGCTGCTGGCCAGCCACATCCGGCCCGAGAACCTGCCCACCGGCAATGAGGTCCAGACCCCGGCCCCCATGCCCGGCCGGCGCAGCGCCGTGCCCATCGTCCGGGGCAACTCCGGCTCGGCCCTGTCGGATCCGTCGCGCAAGCCCAGCCGGACCCGCGCCGCCGTCGCCGCCCAGTCCGACGCCGCCGACCGCGCCGCCCGTCCGGCCAAGAAGGCCGGCTGGGCCAAGGCCGCGCCGCGCCCCGAGCGGCCCAAACGCACCTTCAAACCCCGCGACGGCGCGCCGTCTGAGGATCGTCCCCGCCACTTCACCAAATCGCCCGACGGCCCCGCCGCCGACCGTCCCCGTCCGCCCGCCTCCGCCCGCCGCCCCGAGGGCGACGCCAAGGCCAAACGCCCCTACACCCCGCGCGATGGTGCCCCGGACGATCGTCCCAAGCGGCCGTTCAAGCCGCGCGAAGGCGCCGCCGCCTCCGACCGGCCCAAGCGGGACTTCAAGCCCCGTCCGGCCGGCGCCGGCCCCGCCAACCGGGGGCGTCCCGGCGGCGGTGGCGGTCGTCCTGCGGGCAGCGGCGGCAAGCCGTCCGGCCCGCGCGGCCCGCGCAAGGGGGGCTAGGCCGTGCGCGTCGTCGGCGGCGCCTTCAAGGGCCGCGCCCTGGTCGCGCCGGACGGGCAGGGGACCCGCCCCACCTCCGACCGGGCGCGTCAGGCGATCTTCAACATCCTCGAACACGCCGCCTGGGCCGAGCCGCTGCAGGGGGCCCGGGTCCTCGACCTCTATGCCGGCTCCGGCGCCCTGGGTTTCGAGGCCATCAGCCGCGGCGCGGCCTTCGCCCTGTTCGTCGAGACCGACGAGGCGGCGCGCGGCGCCATCCGCGAGAATGCCGACGCCCTGGGCCTGATGGGTCGTACCCGGGTGCACCGTCGCGACGCCACTGACCTGGGCGTCCGCCCCGGCCCGGCGGGCGAGGCCTTCACCCTGGCCTTCCTCGACCCGCCCTATGGCAAGGGCCTGGGCGAGCAGACCCTGGCCCGGCTGCGGGAGGGCAACTGGCTCGTCCCCGGCGCCCTCGTCGCCTTCGAGCGCGGCTCCGATGAGCCGGAGATCGACACCCCCGGCTATGCGCGGCTGGACGCCCGCGACTGGGGCGCGGCCCGGGTCCTGTTCCTGCGGGCCCGGCCCGCGGCCGGCTGAGACGCGGCCATCTGGCGCGGACCGGCGTTCCGGGCCAGTCTGGGCCCATGACCCGGATTCACCGCCGCGCCCTGATCGCCACCGCCGCCGCCCTGGGCCTCAGCCCCGCCGCCGCCGCCCGCGCCCACACCGGCTGGCACGCCCGCGCCCCCCTGCCGTGGGCGGTGCAGGAGATCTATGCCGCCGTCTGGCAGGACCGGATCGTCATGGCCGGCGGGCTCAAGGCCACGCGCGGCCAGCCCCTGCACATCGAGGACCGGGTCGGCCTCTACGACCCCGCGGCCGACGTCTGGGCCGAGGGACCACGCCTGCCCGCGCCGCGGCACCATCCGATGATGGTCGCCGCCGACGGCACCCTGTGGGCGATCGGCGGCTATGGCCGGTCGGAAGCCGGGGAGTGGACCAATGCGACGGAGGTCTGGTCCCTGACGCCCGGTGCCCCGGCCTGGACCCCGGGCCCGGCCCTGCCGGCGCCCCAGGCCGAGGCCGTGGGCCTGTCCCACGGCGGCCGGGTGCACCTGGTCACCGGCCGCAGCCCCGGCGCCGCGGCCAACGCCGGCTGGAACGATCAGGCCGACACTGACCGCCACCGGGTCCTGGTCGACGGCCGGTGGGAGGCGGCGCGGCCCTGTCCCATGGCGCGCAACAGCGCCGCGGGCGCTGTGCTGGACGGCGCCCTGTGGATCGCCGGCGGCCGCACCGTCACGGGCGGCGGTACGGGCCGGCTGGACCGCTATGACCCTACCGCCGACCGCTGGGACACCCTGGCCCCCCTCCCGC
>CAMCIP010000203.1 GCA_945874855.1 Brevundimonas vancanneytii | reverse complement strand
GATCCTGTACCGGCTCTCGCCCGCCGAATGCCGCTTCATCATGATCGACCCCAAGATGCTGGAGCTGTCGGTCTATGACGGCATCCCGCACCTGCTGGCCCCCGTCGTCACCGACCCGAAGAAGGCCGTCGTCGCCCTGAAGTGGACGGTGCGCGAAATGGAGGACCGCTACCGCCGCATGTCCAAGCTGGGCGTGCGCAACGTCGCCAGCTACAACGAGCGCGCCGTTGAGGCCCAGAAGAAGGGCGAACATTTCGAACGCACGGTCCAGACCGGCTTCGACGAGCAAGGCCGTCCGGTCTTCGAATCCGAAAAGATTCGCCCCGAGCCCATGCCCTATCTGGTCGTCGTCATGGACGAGATGGCCGACCTGATGCTGGTCGCCGGCAAGGACGTGGAGGGCGCGGTCCAGCGTCTGGCCCAGATGGCCCGCGCCGCCGGCATCCACCTGATCATGGCGACGCAACGCCCCTCGGTCGACGTCATCACCGGCACCATCAAGGCCAACTTTCCGACCCGGATCAGCTTCCAGGTCACCTCCAAGATCGACAGCCGCACCATCCTCGGCGAGCAGGGCGGCGAACAGCTTCTGGGCCAGGGCGACATGTTGCATATGGCCGGCGGCGGGCGGATCACCCGCCTGCACGGGCCGTTCGTGACGGACCAGGAGGTGGAGGCCGTCTGCAAACACCTGCGTGAGCAGGGTGAGCCCCAGTATCTGGACCTGATCACCGACGATCCGTCCGAAGAGGGCGGCGGCGACGAGGGCGGCTTCGGCGGCGGCGGGTCCGGCGACGACCTGTACGACCAGGCGGTGGCCGTGGTCACCCGCGACCGCAAGGCCTCGACCAGCTATGTCCAGCGCCGCCTGCAGATCGGCTACAACCGCGCCGCCTCCCTGATCGAACGGATGGAGAAGGAAGGCGTCGTCACCCCCGCCAACCACGCCGGCAAGCGCGAGGTGCTGGCGGGTCCGCCGCCTGTAGTCTAGGGGCCCTATCGCTCGTGGCGCGGCCGCTCGCTGCTTGAGGACAGGTGTACGGGCGAGGCGGCCGCGCGGCGCCCAGGCATGTTGAACCGGGTGTACGGAGCCGCGTTCCTGAACGGCGCTTCATTCCACCGCCCGAATATGGTCAGGCTGGCGCCTTTCCCGCGCCGCGCCGGGCCGCCATGAAGGCCGGATCCACAATCCCGAAAGGGGAAGACCATGACCGTTTCCCGTCGCGCCTTCGCGTTCGGCGCCCTCGCCGCCCCTCTCGTCGGCATGGCGGTGACACCGGCCTTCGCCCAGACGACCCTGTCGGCCGAGGACCGTGAGGCGCTGGGTCTGGCCCAGGCCTATCTGCGCGGCCTGACGGCGGCCGAGGGACGGTTCACCGAGACCGGCGCCGGCGGCCAGACGCGGTCCGGCCGGTTCTGGCTTCAGCGGCCGGGCAAGATGCGGTTCGAATATTCCACGCCCCAGGGCCTGCTGGTCGTCGCCGACGGCAACAACGTCATGCGCTATGACCCGCGCCTGAACACCTTCCAGCAGGTGCCCCTGTCACAGACGCCGCTGTCGACCTTCCTGTCGCGCAACGTCAGCTTCGACCAGGGCGTGCGGGTCGACGCCGTGACCCGCCGTCCGTCGGGCGCCTTCGCCGTGACGGTGCGCGACGCGCGACGCCCCAATGAGGGACACGCCATCCTCGCCTTCGCCGGCACGCCGATGCGCCTGCAGGAATGGACGGTGGTCGACGCCCAGGGGTCGCGCACCCGCACCCGGCTGACCGAGCTGCGGCCCGCCACGGGCCTGGCGGCCAGCCTGTTCCAGCTGCGCGACCCGACCCGCCGTCCGGGGCGCAATCGTTGATGGCTTTCGCCCGGACAGGGAATCATGCCGTTTCGATCACAGCCTTTGTGATTGTCGCGGCGACTTGACCTTTCGGCTGGTCTGTGGCATCAAGGTCACAGGGTGAACACCCTGTTCGATCGCTACGGAATCATCCCCCTCCCTGCGGCGAAGAGACGACTGAGCTGCGCCCGGCCGCCCTGGTGGCCGGGCGCATCTTTTTTTGTGGGTCGCCCGGAGCCTGGGGGCGTCCCCAACTTCTTCGGGCGAGAGCCGGCGAACGGTCGCCTCATCCCGGAGGGCCTGCTAACCCCCCTCCATGCTTCGCGCCGTCACCTGGAACATCAACTCCGTGCGCCTGCGGATCGACCAGGTCGCGCGCTTCGTCGCCGAAGCCCGGCCTGACGTCCTGATGCTGCAGGAAATCAAATGCACGGAGGACCAGTTCCCCCGCGCGGCATTCGAGGAGATGGGCCTGCCGCACCTGCGGATCGCGGGACAGAAGGGCTGGCACGGCGTGGCCATCGCCAGCCGCCTGCCGATCGAGGACACACCGCCGATCGACGCCTGCCGCGAAGGCCACGGCCGCTGCGTCGCCGCCCGCATCGCCGGGGTGGAGTTCCAGAATTTCTACATCCCCGCCGGCGGCGACCTGGCCGACCGGGCGCTGAACCCCAAGTTCGACCACAAGCTGGACTTCTACGAGCGGCTGACCGCCGACATGGCGCGCCGGGACCGGAAGGCCCCGCTCATGCTCGCCGGCGACTTCAACATCGCGCCCGGCGAAAACGACGTCTGGAACCATCGCCATATGTCGAAGATCGTCAGCCACACGCCCATCGAGGTGGAGACGCTGCGGCGGCTGCAGGAGGCGGGCGGTTTCGCCGATGTGGTCCGCGACCAGACGCCCGAGCCGGTCAAACTGGCCAGCTGGTGGAGCTATCGCGCCCAGGACTTCCGCAAGTCGGCGCGGGGACTGCGCCTTGACCACATCTGGACCTCGCCCGGCCTGACGCCCGCGGTCCGGCCCGGCTCGGCCGTCATCCATGAGCCCGTCCGGGCCTGGGAACGCCCCAGTGACCACGCCCCGGTGGCGGTGGATCTGGACGTCCAGGGCCGGAGCTAGGGCTGCAGCCGATAGCCGCCCTGGTCGGTGACCAGCAGGCGGGCCTGCCCGGGCTCGGGCTCGATCTTCTGGCGCAGCCGGTAGATGTGGGTTTCCAGGGTGTGGGTCGTGACGCCGGCGTTGTAGCCCCAGACCTCGGCCAGAAGCTCCTCGCGCGACACGGCCTTGGCCCCGGCGCGATAGAGATACTTCAGGATGCTGGTTTCCTTCTCTGTCAGCCGCACCTTCTTGCTCTTCTCTCCCAGCAGCACCTTGGACGCCGGGCGGAAGTCATAGGGGCCGATGCGGAAGACTGCGTCCTCGGACTGCTCGTGGCTACGCAGATGGGCGCGAATCCGGGCCAGCAGGACGGCGAACCGGAACGGCTTGGTGATGTAGTCATTGGCCCCCGAATCGAGCCCCAGGATGGTGTCGGAGTCCGAGGTCTGGCCGGTCAGCATGATGATCGGGGTCGAAACCCCGTCCTTGCGCAGCATGCGACAGGCCTCGCGCCCGTCCATGTCCGGCAGGTCGACGTCCAGCAGGATCAGGTCGGCGCGGGATTCGCGGCCCAGCCTGACGCCCTCGCCGGCGGTCGTCGCCTGCAACGGCACGAACTCTTCATGCAGGGCCAGCTGTTCCGCCAGGGCCTCGCGCAGGTCGTCGTCGTCGTCGATGATCAATATGGTCTTGGCGCTGGGCATGTCCGGACAATGGCGACGGCGCGGCCTTGCGCCAAGACCTGAACGCCCGAAAAGCGGGGCCGGTCAGGCGCGGGGGCCGAAAAGGCCGCTGCCCAGGCGCACATGGGTGGCGCCGAAGCGCACCGCGGTCTCGAAATCCGCACTCATCCCCATCGACAGGACCGACAGGCCGTTGCGCGCCGCGATCCGGGCCAACAGGGCGAAATGGGGGCCGGCCGCCTCCTCCGCCGGCGGAATGCACATCAGCCCCTCGACCGCCAGGCCCGCGCCGCGCGCCCGGGCGATCAGACCGTCTGCCTCGCCGGGCAGAACGCCCGCCTTCTGCGGCTCGGCGCCCGTGTTGATCTGGACCAGAACCCGCGGCGCCCGGCCGACCTTCTGGCCCGCTGCGACGAGGGCCTCGACCAGACCGTCGCGGTCCAGGGTCTCGATGACGTCGAACAGGGCGACAGCCGCGACGGCCTTGTTCGACTGCAGCGCCCCGATCAGCCGCAGTTCGCCGCCGTCGGGCAAGGGCAGGCCCCCCTCACCCCACCGTGCCTGCGCCTCCTGCACCCGGTTCTCGCCGAAGGTCCGCGCCCCCGCGGCGATCGCCTCGGCCACGGCGGCGGGGGTCTGGGTCTTGGTGACGACGGTCAGGGTCACGGCGTTTGCCGGCCGGCCGGCGGCCGCCAGGGCGCGCGCGATACGGGCCCGCGCCTCTTCCAGCCGCGCCGGGATGGACGCAACGATGGACGGGGCGGACGGGGCGGGCGATGAAGCGGGCATGAAGGCGGAAACCCCGGCGGAAACCCTGTGGCGGCTGGCGGTCTTGCTAAACCGCGCAGCGGCCCGGGTCGATGCCGCGGTCGC
>CAMCIP010000202.1 GCA_945874855.1 Brevundimonas vancanneytii | reverse complement strand
CGGTCCGAGGCGAAGAACATGATGGGGGCGTTGACCGACAGCGACTTGCCCGTGTTCTGGACCTTCAGCTTCATGCCGCGGCGGAACTGGCCGGACGCCATGCGGAACATGGCGATGCGGTCGCGGTGGTTGGGGTCCATATTGGCCTGGACCTTGAAGACGAAGCCGGTGACCTCGGCGGCGCCGGGCTCGACCGTCAGGGCGACGGGCTCGGGGGCGTTGCGGGTCTCGGGCGGGGCCTCCTTGCGGGCCTTCATGATCTTGGGGGCCGGGGCCCAGTCGCCGATCGCGGCCAGCAGCTGGTCGATGCCGAAATGGCGGAGCGCCGAGCCCCACAGAACAGGCGTCATATGCCCCTCGAGGAAGGCCTTCCGGTCGAAGGCGGGATAGCCGCCGCTGACCAGCTCCAGCGCCTCGGTCAGGGCCGCCTGTTCACCGGCCTCGAAGAAGGCGGCGGCGTCCGACAGGGGCAGGGGCTCGCCGTGGTCCGGGTCCTCGTCGGACCCGGCGACCTTCTTGACATAGGGCTGGAACCGCCCGGTGCCGATCTCGACCATGCCGCGCAGACGATTGCCGCTCTCGGCCGGCCACCAGATGGGGGCGGGGTCCAGCTGCAGGCGGCTGGCGATGTCGTCCAGCAGGGACAGGGGGTCCTGGGCCTCGCGGTCCAGCTTGTTGATGAAGGTGATGATCGGGATGTCCCTGAGCCGGCACACCTCGAACAGTTTCAGCGTCTGCGGCTCGATGCCCTTGGCGGCGTCCAGCACCATGATGGCGCAGTCGGCGGCGGTCAGGGTGCGATAGGTGTCTTCCGAGAAGTCCTCGTGGCCCGGGGTGTCGAGCAGGTTGAACATCTTGCCGTCGTGCTCGAACGTCATGACCGAGGCGCTGACCGAGATGCCGCGCTCCTTCTCGATCTTCATCCAGTCCGAGCGGGTGCGCCGGTTCTCGCCGCGCGCCCGCACCGCCCCGGCCGCGCGGATGGCGCCGCCGGCCAGCAGGATGTGCTCGGTCAGGGTGGTCTTGCCCGCATCGGGGTGGGCGATGATGGCGAAGGTCCTGCGGCGCAGGGCCTCGTCGGCGAGGGAGAGCTTGGACATGATCATTCCGGTGGGCGGCGGGAGTTAGCCCGCCGGCCTGTGAAAGTCACGCGCGGGGGCCTGCGCGCCCGGCCCTATCCGGCGAGGGCGACGGGCAGATTGGCGGCGAAGGCGGCCATGGCCGCCGGCTCGCGCACGGCGACGCGGGCCCATTGCGGATGGGCGTCGCCGAACTGGCGCAGGGGCGTGCCTGCGGCCGAGAGCCGGGCCAGGATCCCGGCGGCGTCGGGACCCAGGTCGATCCAGACATAGCTGCCGACCGAGGGCAGATGGGCGATGCGGTTTTCGTCCAGCACCCGGTACAGACCTTCGCGCCCCCGCCGCGTCGCCATATTGGCCGCGCCCAGATAGTCCATGTCGCGATAGGAGACCGCGGCGGCGGCGAGGCCGGGGCCGTTGTGCGAGGTGGTCAGAACACCCCGGATGGCCTGGATGCGCGCGACCTGGCCGATGACATAGCCGATGCGCAGACCCGCCAGGCCATAGGCCTTGGAGAAGGTGCCGACCACCACGACGTCGTGGCCGTCCCGCACCAGATCGACGACGCTCTCGGCGGCCGGATCCTCGACCATGTCGATGAAGGCCTCGTCGACCAGCACCGGACCGGAACGGGCGGCCCGGATGCAGGCGTCCCGCAGGGCGGTCCGGTCCGCCAGCAGGCCGGTCGGATTGTTGGGATTGCACAGATAGGTCAGTTTCCGGTCCGCCGCTGCCGCGCTGACGGCGTCCAGATCGATGCCCTGGTCGGGGCGCATGGCGACGCGCCGCGCCTGCGCCCCGTTGCGCAGGGCGTAGCGGACATGGGTGTCATAGGTCAGGGCGGGCGCGACCTGGACACCGCCGGCGGTCCACAGCAGGGACACGATCGACAGGACCTCCAGGGCCCCGCTGGTGATCGCCACCTGGTCGGGCGCGACCCCGTTGGCCCCGGCGATGCGCGCGATCAGCCGGTCTTCCTCGGCATGGGGATAGAAGGCCGCGCGATCGGCGGCCTCGCGGATCGCCGCTTTTGCGCGCTCGCCGGGGCCGAACGGGCTTTCGGTGACATGGGTCGGCCAGACGACCGTCTGGCGCGCCGCAGCGGGCGCGGTGGAAAGCAGCGGCAGGGCCGCCAGTCCCGTCATCGCCCGCCGCGTCATGCGCATTGGAACCTCATCCCGAGCCAAGGGTGGAACAGCCGCTCGACAAGGCCGTACACGGCGTTGCGCGAACAGAACAGTCCCCGGTTGGCCGGGACCATGGCCGCGTCCGGACCGTCGTCGAACGGGGTCGCGCCTCCGCGTCGGGGGGGCGGCGATGGCGAAGGCCCCGGGGTGCAGGGCCTCCTGTTCGACGGTCAGTCTGGACAGGACCGCGGGGGTCAGACCGACCCCGGGATGACGTCATCCGCCGCCGATCAGATCGGCATGCGCATGATCTCCTGATAGGCCTGGATCACCTGGTCGCGCACGGCCATGACGGTTTCCAGCGAGGCCTCGGCCGAGGACACGGCGGTGACGACGTCGATCAGGCTGCCCTGGCCCTGGACGGCCAGGGACATCTGGGTTTCGGCGGCGCGGGTCTGTTCGATCGCGCCCTTCATGACGCCGTCGAGGATGGCGCCGAACGCGCCGCCCTCGGCCGCGGGACCCGGGCCGCCGGGCAGCGCGCCGGTCTGGACCGACTGATAGGCCTTGATGGCGTCCATCGGGTTCATGGCTCAGGCCCTCAGCGCTTCAGGATGTCGAGGGTGCGCTGCTCCATGGCGCGCGCCGTCTCGATCACGTTCAGATTGGCCTCATAGGCCCGCTGCGCCTCGCGCATGTCCATGGACTCGATCAGGCTGTCGACATTGGGCCGCAGCACATAGCCCTCGGCGTCCGCGGCCGGGTGGGTGGGGTCGTAGTCGCGGCGGAACTGGCCGGGATCGGCCCGGACCTCGGCCAGGACCACGCCCGTGGCGCCGTCCATCTGCTGGGCGCGGAAGACGGGCACCTGACGCCGATAGGGATCGCCGCCGGCGACGGCAGAGGTGGAATCGGCGTTGGCGATGTTCTCGGCGATGACGCGCATCCGCGACTGCTGGGCCCGCAGGGCGCTGGCGGCCACCGTCATGGCGCTGTTCCGGGAGATCACGGGATCGGACATGGCTCAGGGCTCCGGGTCAGCGGCCGGGCGGCCGGGCGGCCATGCGCAGCATCTGCATGGACTTCTGGTACAGGCTGATGGCCGCGTCATAGGCCATGCGGCTCTCGGTCATCTTCAGCATCTGTTCCTCGACCACCACGGCATTGCCGTCGAGCGTGGTCTCGGAATCGGGGCTGTCCACGGCCGAGAAGCGGACCGTGGGGCCGGATGGCGACATATGGGCCGCGCTGGTCCGGGCCAGGCCCAGGCCGCCCGAGGTCTGAAGCGCGCGGGCGAAGTCGGTCGGGGCCTTGAGGTCGCGCGCCATATAGCCGGGGGTGTCGGCATTGGCGACGTTCTGGGCGATGACGCGCTGGCGTTCGTCCAGCCAGGTCAGCCGGCCCTTGATCTGGTTCAGCAGCGGCAGGTCCGCGATCGACATGTCCGGCCTCCGGGCGGGATGGGGCGCAGGTCCCCGAGCGAAATCGTGGACGGTCATGGTTAATGAAGCGTTCCCTAAACCTGCCGTTAACCCTGTCGGTTAACCCTCGCGGGCGATGAACTTCCTCGACCTCCTCAGGGCCCTGTTCGGCCTGGCCTTCACGCTCGGCCTGATCGGCGGGGCGGCCTGGGCGGCGCGACGCTATGCGCCCCAGCTGATGGCCAAGCTCTCGGCCCAGAGCGGCGAGCGCCGCATGCAGGTGGTCGAGACCCTGGTTCTGGACCCCGCGCGCCGGCTGGTGCTGGTGCGCATCGACTCCGAGGAACGGCTCATCCTGCTGGGCGAGGGCAAGGAACTGATCGAGCCGCGCCGGGGCGGGCAGTGACCCCGCGCCCGAGAATCCTCGTGCTGCCCACGCGCGCCGAGCTGGGCCGCGCGGCCCTGCTGTCGCTGCTGGCGACCCTGGTCTGCCTGGCCTTTCCGCTGGCAGCGCTGGCCCAGGAGGCGGCGCAGGCGGCCGGATCCTCGGCGGTCAACATCGACCTGGGCTCCGGCGCCGGCCTGACCACGCGGGTGGTGCAACTGGTCGGACTGATGACGGTGCTGAGCCTGGCCCCGTCCATCGTGATCATGACCACCAGCTTTGTGCGGATCATCGTGGTGCTGTCACTGCTGCGGACGGCCCTGGGCATGCAGCAGTCGCCGCCGAACGCGGTCCTGGTCTCCCTGGCCCTGTTCCTGTCGGCCATCGTCATGGCCCCGACCTGGCAGGACGCCTATGATTCGGGCATCCGGCCCCTGATGGACCAGCAGATGGAACTGCCCCAGGCGTTCGATCTGGCGTCGGAACCGGTGAAGACCTTCATGCT